>NZ_JBFRJZ010000001.1:0-30834 GCF_041469125.1 Vibrio sp. 10N.286.51.E5
GCCAAACGGCGTCAACTCCAAACAGCAAGCCAATCGGAATCTGTCGGATTTGTTAAAGCCGAAATCGTTGAAAAGACAACCAAGTATCAGGCCCAGATAGCTACGGCGAACATGACACTTCTCATCAATGATGTGGAGCTGAGCATTCCTCAAGGCACGCCAGCCACCTATCTTGCTGAACTCATTGGAGCGTTGTCATGAAAGGTATGCTCAGCGCTCCAGACATTTACCTTTATCGTGAAAGCGTCGATTTTAGAAAGTCCATCAACGGCCTTGCAGCGATTATCGAAAATGATACTGACTTGCCTCTTGGCAGCGGTGCGCTGTTCCTGTTTACCAATAAACAGCGCGATAAGATTAAAGTGTTGTACTGGGATAAAACAGGCTTCGCCCTCTGGTATAAACGCCTTGAAAAAGCCAAGTATAAGTGGCCTTCAAAAGAGAAAAATCAGGTGTTTACCCTCACTCAATTTGAGCTTGATAGACTGCTTTCAGGCTTCACAATTATCGGCCACGAACCCATCAAAATAAACGATTTTACAATGAGTTAATCGAGAATAAAGCCTTATTCTCCAAGCGTTAACGGCACGATTTTAGTATAATCAATGCTATGAAAAAGACGCCAAATATCAACCCAGAAAGCCAAGATGTTGCCGAGCTACAAGCGATGGTAGCTGCTCTGATATCGGAGAAAAATGAGTGGAAACAAGAGCGCCAATCGCTGCTTGAACAACTCAAACTCGCCTTCGACCGTCAGTTCGCGAAACGCTCGGAGGCATTAAAGCCTTACGATGAATCACAAGGTGACCTCTTCAACGAAGCGGAATGTGAAGCCGTTAAAGAAGACGAGGTTGAGGTGACAACCACGACCACAACGAAAAAGCGCGGTAAACGTAAACCTCTGCCTAAGACCTTGCCTCGTGAGGTTATCGAACTTGATGTAGACGACCATGAAAAGCAGTGCGCTTGCTGCAATCATAGCCTGCATAAAATCGGGGAAGACCGCAGCGAGAAGCTAGAGTTCACGCCAGCGGTACTCAAAGTGTTGGAATATGTTCGTCCTAAGTACGCTTGCCGCCAGTGCGAGAAAACAGGCGACAGCAGCCGAATCGTTCAGAAGCCATCCCCTCAGAGCCTCATCCCTAAAAGCTTCGCCACAGAAAGTTTGCTGACCAACATCATTCTTGGAAAATACCAATACGCGATGCCACTTTATCGTCAAGAATCGCTGTTTACCCAGTCGGGTATCGAGCTATCACGTACCACCATGGCTAGGTGGGTCATCCAAGTCAGTGAGAAGTTCGCCCCGCTGTATGCCGCCTTGAAAGAGCACCTACTTCAACAAGTGGTGGTTCAAGCGGATGAAACGCCGCTCAATGTGCTCAAAGAAGAGAAGCAGTGTTATATGTGGCTCTACTGCTCAGGCGCTGACTCACCCGAATCGGCACTGCCGAATGTGAAAAATATTGCCTTGTACGACTATCAAAACAGTCGCGCGAGGGCGTGTCCCGTGGACTTTTTAGGTGACTACAACGGTTATCTACAAACCGATGGCTACGCGGCTTATGATGGACTTCATCACGTCACCAAGGTAGGGTGCTTAGCGCATGCTCGTCGCAAGTTCATGGATGCGAAGAAGCTTCAAGGGAAAGGTAAATCAGGCAAGGCTGATAAGGCGCTGGCTAAAATCCAAAAACTCTACGGGATAGAATCACGCTTAAAAGGTGCGCCTGCCCAAGAGCGAAAAGCAGAGCGTCAAGCGTATGCCAAGCCGATACTGGATGAGCTTTACCAATGGATGACAACCCAGAAGGTGATAGGCTCTAGCCCACTAGGTAAAGCGATAAAGTACACGCTCGGGCAATGGCCAAAGCTCATTCGTTATATCGACGATGGTCACTTATCTATCGATAATAATCGCGCTGAACGTGCAATTAAACCACTGGTCATTGGCAGAAAAAATTGGCTGTTCTCTAACACACCAAATGGTGCTGAGGCGAGCGCGATGCTTTACAGCATCATCGAGACCGCGAAAGCCAACGGTCTTATCCTCTACGACTATATGGTCAAGTGCATGAAAGAGCTAGCAAAAGCAGAGCCCGATATCGATGCACTCCTGCCTTGGAACTTCAAACATTAGTAATATCGCCCTGTAGGTTCATGGGGCGTTTACTACTCATCGCACTAGCTCTTCACAAGTAGATTTGACATACCCCTAGTTATTGATGGTTTTCTAATTTAGCAAAAGCACTGGCAAGGTTTTGTCCAGAACTGGCTCACACGGCACTCTCTAGAACTTCCTGAGCCCTACTAAATGTGGCTGCCAAACTTTATGTTGACCAAAAACACATAAAGGAGGTCGTCATGAGAAAGCTATCTTCTGGAAAATGCAGTGGTATCAAAAGGCCATTTAAACTTGAAGAGGTCTGGCGGATCAGAACTAGACTGGAGATTGAAAACAATCTGATGCAGCTTGCACTACTGAACTTAGCTATCGATAGCAAGTTAAGAGCGAGTGATTTGCTAAAGCTACACGTTTACGATGTTTCTTCGCAAGGAGTGATCTATGAAAGGGTTCAGTGCATCCAACAAAAAACTGGTACCGATGTCCACTATGAGATTACTCCCAGAACACAGCAAAGTATTAGCCGATGGATTTTTGCAGCATCCTTAGAGGCAAGCAGTTTTCTATTCCCAAGTAGTCGACGCTCTGGCCAGCCTATCAGCTACTCATTCTATCGTTCAATTATCAGGAACTGGGCTGAAAAACTGGGATTAAATGCAGACTATTACGGCACTCATTCCATGCGCCGCACCAAAGCTACTTTAATCTATGCCAGAACGAAGAACATCAGGGCAGTACAGATCTTACTCGGACATTCGAAGCTAGATAACACAATTCGATATCTTGGCGTTGAGCTAGAAGACGCTCTGAGGTTGTCTGAGAAAACAGACTGCTGATAGCTAAGAGTTGCTACAGGCTTTTCTTCTGAAAAGCCTGTGCCCCATTATTTTCTAGTTACTTCTATCAATAGCAAAGTCCGGGTGACGCGATGACCTACTTTTTCTAATCGAAATGTGTCGACGATTCTCATGCCTTACAACACCATGGATACTCGCTTTTGTTATCGGAGTTCTTGAAGAAGCGCTTAAGCACTACGGTCACACCATTCTCGATGATAGAGCTTTTACTACCTAACTAACATATTGAAAGTCTGCTAGTTGCTCTCATTATGTGTTTATATGACTATAGTGCTGTTTACCCATTTAGCTTTCTATGATGGTTAGTGGGTTGGTTTGATTAATGGATAAAAGCACCATGGATTCATTGAAAATAAACAACTTTCCGATAGACGACATATGTGTAGGTTCTAGGTGGGAAGTTTCGAATGAAGATCAGTTAGCAAGGCTTATTGCAGTCGTCATTATGGGGCAGGCAGCTTATGCTGCGCACATAATCCGTGAATTAATGCCAGCCAATCCTGCGTTTTCAAATGATGCCCTGAAAAAAGAGGCAATTATAAAATTTACAGTTCAAGATACTCCGCAACCTGTTCGCTATGGTTACCCCAAAGTACAAAGGGATGGATTGATATTCGAAGTTATCTCTTGGATTGCAGCAAAACAACTGGCAGGAAAAAATGCGTATCTTAAAGATCCACATACTAGCTCAACTTCCCAAGGGCTCGATGGTCTGATGATCGAGTTAAGTGAAAACGGGCAAGAGATCTTAAAGTCGACAATATTTGAAGACAAATGCACAACAAATCCTAGACGAACATTCACGCAAAGTGTAATTCCCGGCTTCATCGAGCGACATAAGAATACTAGAAACAGTGAGCTTATTGCTGAAGCCACATCGTTGATTAAGTTAAGTGGTGTAGATGATGTAACTGCCATGAGAATGGTGCAGAAAGTGCTTGATAACAATACTAGACATTATCGCGCAGGCTTCGCGGTTACATCTGATTTTGATAATGAAGAAGCTAGAAAAAATTTGTTTGATGGCTATGGAGAAATCAAAGGGATAAGAGCGGAACAAAGGAATGCTTCAACGTTTGTTGTGGATGGGCCTTTAAGACCGTGGTTTGAAAGCTTGGCACAGAAAATTATCGCTTATATTGAACAACTGGATGGGGATTTCTTGAATGTATGATCCAGAAACCGCCAACTTATTAAGATCTGCCCCTGCTCTTGACGGCATTGACCCTGTTACGATACCTCAGTTATTAACATCACATTATGCGAAGATCGTATCAGCAAGGCTTGGTGGAGAGAGTGACCAAGAAGAGTCTGGAAGTTGGAGTCTCGAAAAAATAGCAGATACCTATGAAACAATTGCGTCAATTCATAGCGTTCGAGAAATAAAGAAGTCTTCAGCATTTGTTGCAGCGAGCGCCCAGCAGGTTATATCGAGAAAAGAACTGCTTGAAAGCGAACGCCCCCCAGTTGAATCTAACGTGGATATAGCTAGAGTTTCACCGTCACTTGCGGCAGTTCTCCTTTTTCTTGCAGCAGAACAATATGCAGATGCTCATGAAGCTGCTTCTAATATTCGAATTGATATAACAAAGCAAGAATATTGCTCTTATATCATTTCTCAGCACGTGATAGATCTAGGTAGGGGAGATTTAACGAAAATTGTTGAACGAGCAAATGTATGGAGACAACAATTTCCTCCCGGTTCTATTTCTAACGATGTCGAAGCGATCGCTATACGGGCAATGATGAACCATCTCGCCTTTGGTATTGAAGAGCTGGCGAAGTTACTTTTAGAGCCAAATTTTCAACAAAGGGAGATGCCTAGAGTCACCTTTAATAGGGTTCTAGATTTAGCAGCAGAGCGTAAAATCATATTTGGTGAAGAAAGAATAGATTATACCTACCCGGGTATAAGGCACCTCGCCTCATTGTTATTGCTAATGTTTGATGGCATTTCTGGCTCCGCTTTAGCGAATGTACCCCCTCCGATTGGTGCTGACCCTACATTTTGGAACAACTGGATAAGCTATAGAGCTAAAAAGTTTCCTTACATTTGGCATAACCATAGAAAAGCACTTGATAGATTTTTTCACTTTTCCGGGGTTTCTTCCGTGCTGGTTTTACCAACTGGTGCAGGAAAGACTACGGTTTCATCTATAAAAATAGCTAGTGTTCTTGCACAGGGTAAGAAAGTTGTGTTTCTGGCACCGACTCATGCATTGGTAGATCAATTGACTAATGACTTGAGTGAAATGTTCCCTTCTGAATTGTTAGGTTCATCTGTATCTAGTGATTTTGATTTGCTACTTAAAATGGATATCGCTTTACCAGAAATAGAGGTAATGACGCCCGAGCGCTGTTTAGCCATAATTTCATTCTCTCCTGATTCATTTGAGGACGTTGGATTATTAGTATTTGACGAGTGTCATTTATTAAGCCCTGAAGCTGGAAAAATACGTCGAGCTTTAGACGGAATGTTATGTGTTCTAGGTTTTAATGAAATAGCACCACAAGCCGATATGCTATTTCTTTCAGCGATGATTAAGAACGGTGACGAGTTTGCAAAGTGGATAGAAGAGCTAACAGGCAGACAATGTTTGAACATTGAGTTGTTATGGAAACCTAGCCGACAGGCTAGAGGAGTAGTTATATACAACAACGAAGAATTGGAGCAAGTGAAAAGGAATGCAATAGGCATTCAAAATAAGCAAAACCTTGAAAAGGGTAAAGTAGCAAAGGCTTTACGTAGCCCCTCAAAGAAAGAGCTTAATGTACAACCTCACGTATTATGGGGGTTACAACATAATTGGTTGGACACAAAAAACAATAAAGCAATTTGCAACTTCACTAAGTTGATAGATGAAAATGTTTTTTTAAACGGTGTTTTGAGGAATGGGAAAGTAGCGCTGCAACCCAATGCGAACTCTGTGGCTGCTCAGATTGCTACAATATGTGCAAAAAGAAACATGAAAACGATAGTTTTTGTGAACCAAAAACAGCACGCATGCTCGCTTGCATCTGAAATTTCTCATAAGTTCAGTGCGCAAATAGACATCACGGAGAAAGAACAAAAGTTATGGAATGCGCTTGCCATTGAAACTGGTGGTTTGGAGCATTCAATACTACATAAACCAACAGTAGCAGTTCCTCACAATGCTTCAATGCTGAAGTTAGAGCGAGAACTAGCTGAAAGTATGTATCGCCGTGATAATGGAGCAAGAGTTATTGTAGCGACGCCAACATTGGCACAGGGGCTAAACTTACCAGCACAAATGGCAGTTCTCGCCGGAGATAAACGTGCTAGCGCAGACGGTGGGGGACGAGAGAGCTTAGCTTCACATGAACTTCTTAACGCTGCTGCTCGAGCGGGAAGAGCTGGTCATCTTGCTAACGGAATCGTATTGTTAATCCCTGATCCTGTTATATCCTTTTCAAGCGGCTCTTCTCTGACCCCAATTGTTGTGGAAAAACTTCAGTCATTAATACCAGAAGACGACAGATGTGTTGTTATCACAGATCCATTGACTGAGATCCTTGATCGAATATCGGTTGGTGATGTCTTGGATAGAGATGTTTTGTATATGGTAAATAGAGTAGCATCTCTTGATGATAACGAGAGTAGTAATGAGTCTTCATTAAAGCTGAGGCGCTCTTTTGCCGCCTATAAAGCGAAGCAAAGCAATAACTTTGAAGAGTTTAATTTAAAGATTAACACTCTTTTAAATCTCACGGACAGTAAAGGGCGGGAGGAGTCTGATATTGCATTGTCTGCGCTCGCATCTCAGAGTGGGCTTCCAATTGACACAATACTGTTACTTAAAAGTCGAGTCGAATCTGAGCCTCAACACCTTCCCATTAGTGTTGATGGATGGGTAAGATGGTTGGTTCAATGGTTGAAAGAGAACCAACAAGTAAGAGCTCTTTTGTTAGATGATGTGAAACGGTCTATGTTGGGGGCTGTTGGCAAGAGTAAAGATGCTGAAATCCTCGATGAGGATCTAGATACTATCTGTGAGGGCATATCATCTTGGATTAAAGGAAAGCCGATCAGAGATATAGAAGTGTCCCTAGGTGGTGAACCCTATGCAACTGCCATAACGAAACAGCAATGTCCTCAAGCTCGAGAGTTGATATCAAATGTAATACCAAGAAGCTTTTCTTTTATTATGGGGTTAATTACTAGAGTAGTTGTAGAGGTGGCCCCCTTTAGTGTCAATCCACTGCTGAATACTGAAATGATAGAGTCATTAAGTACGGCTGTCAGACTAGGCTATGACTCGGTAGAAAAATTGAACTTCGCTTTAGCAAATCCTCATCTGCTATCGAGGGTGGTTGTACATTTAGAGTTTGACAAAATGAAGGTTTAATTGAGCATGTGCGGGCTTGTAAATCATTAACAAGCTTCAGGAATCCCACTATGGAACTTGAAATCGCTGTCAGGTGTAGTAGATGAATGAAATTTGCCACTACGTTAGAGTTTTTGCAATACCCCAGATAATCCGTTAAATGCTAAATTAGCAAATTCACTGACTCACTTTTGTCCAAAAATCTGTTTCAGCAGGAGTAGTGCTTACCCCTAAAAGTTTCAATCTTTAATGTTAAAGTTGCGAACTTTATTGTCTGAGTTTCGATCTTAGTTGTCCACCGACATTTCATTCAATGAAAACGTGGACAACCTAGCTACACCCATCCAATAAAAAAGGTGCATTTAAACGGAAGAGTCTAAATGCACCAATAACGACACAAGGACGTTCTTATATCGAGGTCATAGTCTTACCAACGCACGACCATTTGCGCTGTGGCGGTATCCCCAGAATCATCATAACCAACAACCGTCACTAACTCTGATTCGCCCGGTTGTCTTAACTCTGAAATCCGTTTACCGATATTGCGACGCTCGTTATCACCAACTGTCCAATCGTATTTGACCATTTTACCATCTAAGTCTTTACATTTTGCTTCGATACGGGCGGTCTTCGAGTACATACGGTAATCGATAGAGCACGTCGGTGGTTGGTTTGGCACCACTTCAATTGGAATGATCGCTTCCGCTTCTTGACCGTAGTTAGTGAGAATTTTCAATTTCAATTCATGGTCACCCGTTAATAGGTTCTCAATATTTGCTGATGACTTCTCTAACTCAGGTTGTAACTCACCATCGACATACCATTGATAGTCTGCCACTCGGTCTGATGGGTGACCACCTCGAATTGTCGGACGGACATTAACATCAAGTGGCGAACGTTGATAACTGTTACTATACCGTGCAGTTAAATCCACAGTGATCGGCTCAGGTTCCAATACCTCCACATATTCAGTAAAGGTGTCGTAGTTACCGCGATCATCTTCTACCGTAACCGAAATTGGGTATATACCCGGTTGTTTTGCGGTAAATCGTGCTCGATGTCCATAATCTTTCGTCAACTCCAGTCGGCCTTGTCCGTTCCACTCATACAAATAGTACTCGCGTAAATTCGCACCAATTGGACGTCGTAACCAGATCTCAATCACTGAAGGTGCAACGAGCACACGCTGTTTATACGCCACGTCGAATTGTGGGAACTGATACTCCCATACACGAACCTTATGATCGAATTCCGCATACGTTAACGCCTTGGCATCTTTAACCCACGCACGCAGTGTGAATGTATGAAAGTCAGCTCGGTCCAAATCATCATTCGTTGGAGTAAAGTCCACAACATTCGAATCAACAATGGTTCCGTCTGGTCTTACCCATTCAATTTCAAGTTCGGAGTCCATATTGGAATACGGTGTATCGACATCTCCAACCAAAGTTAACGTATCGGTGGTTTCAACATCAGTATCCCCTTTCACTCTTACTCGAACAGGTTTCGCTCGCTGAGAACGTACTGAGCGGTATTCTGTTGCCCAGCTGTGTTCATCGGTTTCATAACCAAGATACGCCGCTTTTGCGATAATCTTGTTGCTGCCTTCACCTGTTGCAGTGTATTCGAGTGTACTACCGCCTTCAGTGAACGTGACTCCACCATCAATAGACCATTTAATAAGCATATTACCGGCATCTGCCTCTTCACCTTGATCAAGAAGCGTGTACGTTCTTGTCATACCGGTGATCAGGTTTGCTGCCCCAACTAGTTCAGTTTGTGGCACTCGGTACGCCATGATTTGTACGACGTCGGTTTCTGCTATCTCCCCTGTGAAGCGATTTGGAACATGACCTTTCACCAACCAAATACCTTCTACTGAGGTACTGAAAGAAAAGCGCTTACCAGGTTCTCCATATAGATTCCACGTACTGCCATTGTCTTCCGATATGTACCATGACACTTCACCAGAGGCGTCTTTGTCATCACGGGTAAGATGTTGATATTGAATAGCGGCATTCATCGGTACAGAACCCGTTATACGCAGTGTACGCAGTTCACCTTCGATTGCCGTTCCTTTCATGATTTTCAAGGTCCCGCGTTGAGAGCGAACCATTGAAACATAATTTTCATTTGGCGATTTTAGTTTCGCTTGTGCATAGAATCGAAGGTCACCGATGTCATCTGATGAGAAGTTTACATCAAAGTCATTCACACCTGATTCGTTCATATCTTGCCAATCCGTCAGGCCATGTAGGTTCTTCTCTTTGTCCATGACAGCAATTCGAACAGACCAATCACCAAGCTCTTCAGATTTGTATACGACATCTCGGTAAAAACTACTATACAGCCCAAATTTCGATTTAACCTTGAATGTGTCAACGGTGGACGTTTCACGAGAAGTTTGCTCAACCTTGAGCCTTGCTCGTGTAGAAGGAACCGCATAAGTCTTCACCGCACTCTCAACTACTTGTTCTGGTAAACGGGCGTAATGAACTTGAACGGCATAATCATCCATCTGCCACAAATCTCGGTGGTTTGCACTGTTTCTGTCTGTGATTACCTTCGTGATAGTGTGCTCGGTGTATCGGTTGGACTGTTTGATGTATTGGCTTTCTAAGGTTTCACCATTTTTAAGGAGCGTAATGTAAATAGGCGACGCCGCTGATTTAACTCGATATCTCCCGATTCTAGATTGCCCCATCTCAACCGCATATATGCCATCTTCAAACATACCGTCGTCGTCGAAGATGATCTCTGGAGTATCTGGGGTATGAACGATTAGGCTTGTATCGTCGACTTTGATTAAGTTTTTTCGGCCTTCAGAGTCATGGATATAAATCTCAGCTTCCACTGTCGCAGGACCCGTATTTTCAAATACACCAATCAGCTCAGGGCTCGCAGTATCCCATGCTTCTTCCAAACCTTGAGGGATGACTGTCCAGTTCACGGAACAAGTCATTTGAGTCGGGTTTTTGATCCCTTGTACCGCCTCATGCTCTGACTTGAACATTCTACAAGCTCGACCTTTCGTTTGTGCGAATGTGATGTCTTGGTTCTGCACAAGTGCCACTTTGCGGTCACTGATGTTGTCGTATTCGAAGTCTAAAGGTAAGAATGAAATGGAATACTCTCTTTGAACTACGTTGTTGTTCCCGTCCTTACCACGCACAATGACTTTATGAACTGTATTAGACTCCCATGGGGTTTCCATTTTGATCGCACGAGCCATCTTGAATTCACCAATATGCTCAACGGGTACGCCATCAAGCAAAATATCAGTGATTTCATTCTCAATACTGGTTTCATCTTGCACGGTGAAAATCATATGCTCCATGAAGTTGATTTCATCACCAGTACTAAACAGCGTGTCATTGTTGTACAGACGAATCTCAGGAGGTAAACGGTCTAACTGCATTGCAGTCACTTCCTTGTCACCTCTGTTTGCAAATCTATCTAAGGCTTTTATGTTGCCTTGATAAAATCCATCTACCACTGAACTGAGCGGAATTCGATAGACAAACTTGTTGCCAATCTGTTGAGGGATACCAAAGCTGTCTACTGTCTTCTCGGTATAGGTAACGTGTTCATTTCTGAATAAATCGCCTATATCCCTACCCTCTAGCGTAACAAAATCGGATACACCGACATGATCTGTATGCTCTTCAAAGCTCAAACTAACCTTGGATGGTAACCACCACTTATTTGCTGTATCGGTACTGTGCGGCGAACTGAGAACGACTACAGCTTCATTGTTTTGGACAACCACCGTTTCTCCACCAACATCAATCGAAATATCATTGCTAGTGGTATCTCCGACAGCTTTGACAGCATACTGCTCAATAACGGGCGGTCTGTAATCCCACGCGTATTGGATCTGACTGTTCGGGGCTGATACGACATCGTATTTATCCGAGACTTTTAATGCTGTGGTAAGTTGCCCTGTCAGTGAATCGTCACCAGATAGATGAAAGGCAGAAATGGCGACCACGCATGAATCTTGGCCTTCAGGCACCTCACACGATTCACCAAACTGAGTTAAGGCCACCACCTGATCAAATGGACGAGGCTCGACCTCAACAGTAATTTTGCGAAGTTTTTCATTCTTATCGTGCGTAATGAAGCTCAAGCCTTGATATTGAGCTGAAGTAGTGTCCGTGGTGACATTTACAATCACAGGCGGAACGGGTTCAAGGATAGTGTAGGCCACGCTGTCTTCAATCAATGTGATGCGTTCTTTCTCAATACCATTGAAGTAAGAAATGCGATATGAACGGTAATGCTCTCCTGCAGCTGCGGTAGGTCGACCATCGAGCGCTAATCCATTCGCATTCCAGCTCGGGTCGGTATCACCTGTCCATTCGAAGAAACACTTTAGATTGCTACTGTCAGACGTATACGCTTCTTCTCGCACTGTTTCTAATCTACAACCAGATGCTGCGGCTTCTTTAGCTAAGGCTGAATACTCTTTCACGCCACGATAGATTTCATCAGGGTAAGTAAACTCTACTTTTGGCGGCACACTCGTTATGGAACCGATGATGTACACTGATTTCGCAACAGCAGCAGTCCCTATAACTGTTAGTGAACAACTAATAAGAATTTTGATTAACTTGTTCATAGTGCTCTTCAACTCCAAACGCAATTTCATTGGGATAGGTTAAATAAGGTCGAGAGCAATTTTTGAAATTAACAAGCCTATTTTTGAAGATTAAAGTTTTTCTCGCGGCATTCATTGTAAAGGAGGGATTTGGATTATTACCCCTTCACGACTATGAAGGGGCTGAATGAGAATGAAGACTTATGGTAAAAATATATGGATTAATAAACCTGGCGCGACCGCGATACCGAACGTGAATAAGGACAAGTATAAGTCCGTGGCTACATATGCGCCGATGTCTTTCTTTTTATCAGAAGAAGATTGTGCATTTTTAGACAGGTGTTTAGATATTTCCGTTCCAAACTTTTCAGACAATGGATGACGTCGATTTGACTGATAAATCTCAAAGACAAATTTATCAAAATGCTTGAGTTCTTGTAGACGACATTTGATAAACGGGGAGACAAGACAGTAGCATACCGCCACCAGTAAAAAGCAAATTATTGTGAGTGACATGCTATTCAATGGGTTTGTCAAAAAGACAATTATCCCCAATTGAAGTGAGATGTATCCAACAAGAAAATTTAGCGTCTTCATTCCAATACCTTCACCACAGGACTATTCACAAAGGGATCTGGCATGGAAAGCAACAACCGCCCCCCAGTTGCATTGAGCAATTCAATATTCAGCGGTTCACTTTCATCATTTGTCGCCCTGACTCCATATGTCATGGTATGGCTTTGGTCTTTAAAGGAAGTTTGATACGCAAAAAAGCAGGTGGCATTTGACGCCTCAGACTTACAAACTTTTGTTACCAAATTCACTGACTGCACCCCACCATGAGCGACAGCAAAATCAGGCCACTGAATCGCCTTTGAATCTAGTGTTGAGTTGTCCATTGCATACAGGTTTAAAATATACTCGCGTGATGATTTTTCCATCATCGTGTAATCACTGAATCGATTCGCTCTCGTTGTCCACATCATCACGGTAACAATAGTGATTAAGGCCACAAGTCCACACACCAGAAGCCATGTCACCTTCACGTTGTTGCCTGATTTTTCATTACATTGGTTAGTACTCAACATCCATAACCTCACTCATTCTAATTGCTACTTGAGACATTGGAGCCTTGGAGTCCGTTGTTTGCCTCTAGCACGAACGAGTAGTCTTCGATGGACTTAGACCACTTATGTAAGTCCGAACAATCAAGACTCTTCAAAGCATAATTTTGCAATGAGTGAGCAAGTGGGTGTTGGACTGCAATGGAGATCGCCACAAATTGAAGCCCAGTAAGCTCCACAGACGTTTCTACGACTGAATCATAAGGAATGTTACATTGGGCGGAAGCATAGCGTGACAAATAGGCGATGGTGTCCCCACACTCCGTTCCACACGCTTCTTTGTAACGACTGATTATGTCGTCACTGGTGTTAGCCATAGCTGAACTCATGAAGACCAAAGTGCTTAAAACCATAGTTAGAATTTTCATTGCATAGTGACCATTGTTGGGGTGTGATTTTCATTGTAAGGAGCGGTAGAAATAAGTTTTTCAAACAAGGAAGGTAATTTGGACTTTAAATTGACAAGCAGGTTTTGGAGCCTGCTTGCCTATTTGGGAGATCATTTGCATAACTTATTTTCTTTCAAAGAAAGGACATTGTTATGCGGCGTTTTCGACTTGTTCTTCGTCTTCATTTTCCAAGTCATCCATGTCAGTCGCAAATGACTCGACCCGACGCGTCTCTAAAATTTTATCGATGGCTTGGTCTTGGGTGTACCCCCGCTCCATCAGAGCCGCTAATTCCATTTTGTCTTTCGGGTCCGTGGAGTACATCAGCAGCATTGCAGGAGGCGCGTAAAAACGCACAACCTCTTTGATGTCATCACCAATTTGGAAGAAGATTTCTGAGTACCTATTTTTACGGGTCCTAATCGATTTGAGAATTTCGAATTCTTGGTCTGACAATGCCACCAGCTTGTCATTTTTAACTTGATTAATCGTGTCTGATTTCTGATACAGGAAGCAACGATATACACAGTTGGCGGCTATGGCTTTACCTACAGATGAACCATACAAGTCACTCAACAATTGGGTGATAATCCAAGCACTAGCATCCACCTTCCTAAAACGCCTAAAGGCACTCTCAAGGAACGATGATACTGGGTTAGCACCTGTGGACCCTTGCTTTTCTTGAAGGAACTCCCAACACTCATCCACAATGAAGGCTTTCGAACGACGCTGAGAACCGGCTTGAGCATCACCCAAGAAGAAATGTTGGTAACACAGGTTGATGATCTGCATTAAGGCAATTACCTGCAATTCCGGTTGCGACTTCAGCTCTTCTAATTCACAGACAATGAATGGGTTGTCCAGCGTTGGGGGCGGCTTATTGACCGTAAACATATCGCCAAACATTTCGCCTTCACGGAATGGTTTTAACTGTTCACCAATGTCATTCAGCTCTTTACGAGAGCTCGCAGAACACATATCAGCGAAGATCGTGACACTTGAGTCGCGACCATGCTTATCCCACATCAATTTCAAAATGGTCGTCATACCACGCTTCTGCAACGTCGTGAGCGTACCATTGGGCTCTGCCATCACCGACAGCATTTCCAAAATCATACCAGCCTGCCCTTCCTTACCACTGAACTCAACAATGGACGGGAAAGGGTTGAGTGAGAACTTCATATCTTGACCGAAACTGATAAATTGACCATTCAACGCTTCACACAAACGGTAGTAGCTTCGACCCACATCGATAATCATTGCCATACCACCATCGCGCTTGGCTTCAGCAATATGTTGAGCGGTCTTCATCAGCTTATCGATTTCTGACTTGGGTAAATTCATCATGTTCCATAGATGCTGGCTTGGCATCTTGCCTGACCCCAATATGCACGTCACAATGTATTGGACGAGAACCGACTTGCCCGAGCCCGACTCCGCGACAACGATACCGTTCATTGAGCCATCGGTTTCAAAAGGATTGAACCCAAACATCGACATGTCTCTGGTTACAAAGGGGATCACAGGTTTACTTGGTGAGTTGCCAGATGAACTGGAAATTATCGGGCTCATGAACGCGCAGACATCAGACGGTACTAAGTTATAGCGGTCTAATCTTTTGCGAGTCACAGGGTCTGGTGCGAAAGGTAATGAATGCAGGAACATAGGTGGAGTCATGTACTTGTCTTCTTCCAATTCGAATCCTGCAGGGGTTGAAGCTACTTTCTTGAAGCGTGCAATCTCCGTCTCTAAATGCTCCTCATCATCACCAAAAATCATAAACTGAAGATACGCATTCACCATCTTCGACTTCTTTTGCTCAATTTTGGTAAAAGCTTCATCAAAGTCAGCTCGCTGCCAACGAACAGTATCATTCCAATTTACTAATTTGTTGTTTGCCTGCATTGTCATGTATTTACGGCGACGCTTAATCTTACCCTCTTCTTTTTTAGAGTTAGGGTAATGGACATTCAATACAATCATGAAGTTCGACCATGCTGTAGAATGCCCATATCGCCAATCACTAAAGACATTCAGCATGTCACCAAAGCCCAGTGTTTTTGGGTATTCTTTGGGAGTAAGCATCGATATAGGCCGCTCATCAATGATGACCTTCGAATCGGTAAACTCGATTTTACCGCCCTGCTCCTGAACTTGATCTCGGGGCATGTAGGCTTCGTTTTTATTAACGTCTCCTTTGCGCCAAGTTGACGAGTCCTTTCTGTTCATGAGCCTTTGCATGAAGTGTAGCCAGCCCCACTGATCCATCGGGGTACAGAACAAGCCGACCTTGTTCAATGACTCTTCTGTATCAGTACGTAGATTATTGAAGTGTTTAAGTTCCTTTTTGGTAGGCACGCCAAAGTTGCCTTTGATTGGAACCTTCACTACGAAGTAACAATCAAACATGCGAGCTCGACAGTCGCTATCACCAAACCCTGATTGTGATGATTGCTGGAAGTGGTTAATCAGCCCCTTTGAAATCGAATTCAGTCTGTCGTTTGCCTCACCTGTTTGTCGACCTCCGTGGTACATAGAAAAGCTATTGGTGAAAGGGCTTAAATTATCATTCGCCCAAAACAAGACCTGAATAAACGTGTCTTCCGGCCAATCGGCCTTATAGATTTGTTCTAATAGCTCCTGTAACTCATCGTTAACGGCTGGCACCGTTTCAATCTTGTACATTAAGCCAATGTAACTGTCTTCGAGCTCGAAATATTTGTGCTTTCGGTTGTAGTCCAAGACAGGGAGAAGATCGCCAAATTTGGAGTTTTCGAATTGCTTAAAAAATCGTGAAATCGCACCCATGATATATGCCCCCTTATTGACGCAGTTGATCGATTAGCGAGTTCGCATTACTTCTCGCATTCTCTCTTAACTCAGAGTCGCTGATAGCCGGTCTTGCATTGCGTGACTCGACGCCAATCTGACCATCATCATTCACATCGTAGTTTTGCTCTTGGCTTTCCTTTCTGACATGGAAGTTGACGTATTGAGAATCATTGGTCTTAGCGCTTCTATCGACGACCCAAGTTCGCTGTGTTGCTTCGATGAATCCATAACCAGGGATCTGTAAGGTTTCTTTGTCTGTATATGGACGCACCAATGTACGAACAATATCGGCAGGCTTTCGCATGGCTAGGGGTTCTGGAGCCGGAAGAAGTAAATGCTGATATGCCGCTTCGGGTGAAGCTAACGCTGGAGCTTGAGAAAAGTTTGCGTGTTGTTGGGTTTCATTCACTGATGCTGAGTCAGCCTCAATGTCCGTTCCGTATTTTTCTTTGTATTCTTTCCCTGTGATGGTTTCGCCATCTTCGTCTGTGACCATGACACGTTCGTCACCTGTCGCCTTCGCATAGTCTTCAGCATTGTTATAGACATTGGTTAGCTCATAAACTTCTCGGACGGACGCACACGCTACACCACTTTTCGCGCCTGGACACACGCCCTCTTCTTCGCCTACGACAGAACAACCGGCTAAAGTAAGCAGCGCAAATGAGATAAATATGGATTGTTTAATCATAGGTCGATTCCTTCTACGATAATGGACGTGAGTTGAGCCTTACTCGTTGGCAGCCCGATAATGGAAGATGTTTTGTTGTTGAAAAATGCAGGAAGCCCAACACGGCCCGGACTCATTATCTGTAGAGACGCGTAAGTTGAATTCACTTTGGTAATGGCTTCTTTACACTGGCTATTTGGTGGGCGGGGGTATTTAGCTTCAGACCAAGTGCCTTCATATAAGGCGTGCAGCGCTTTGTCCGGATCATCGGAACATTGGGCTAACAACGTATTTTCATACTCCTTATCATCGAAGACAGGCACGATTGCTATGCGGAATCTTTTATCAGGGTGCTGCTTCTCAAGGATCTCTACGAAGTCACCGCAATGCTTACAACCCGTTGGTGCAATAAAGAGGGTCCCACCAAAAACTTTGGCTAATGGGTTTAAGTTAAACCCCGAAAAATCTTCTTCTGGGTTGATTTTCATTTTCTTCAAGTCGACATGGGATGCCGCGTAAAGCTCTTGTGGGGAGTTTACGAATTTGGTGTGAACGGTTGAGAATAATGAACCGCCCTTGATAAGAAATTTTCCATCACCGGTGGCCAGTAACATTTCACCGGTATCCAGCTCCATCATAATTAGCTTGTCGGTTTCAATTTCATAACTTGAAACCACATTGATGTCGGCATTGAGGAAATCTTGCGTTGGGGGTTCAGCTGCGACTTGAAGGCTGGCAAGCAACCCTAAGCCCAACATACCTTGAATTTTGTTTGACCATTTCATAGCAACACTCCTAGTTAGTACCAAGAGTTTGCCAAACTTAGATCTGCATAATTTAAATTAGTGAGCCTTATTTCACGGCTTAATTGAATTTTATTGGTGACAGAGGTGAAGTGTTACATCAGAAAAGGTATTTAAATTAACGATAATCAGGGGATGAGGTTCACTTTCCCACAACTAACTATCGCAAGGTATAGTGTTGTTTAACTCCGCCTTTAGAGCTTGTATTAAAGCAAGAACAAATCGCTAATATTCATCGCACAAAATAACGTTAGATGGTATTTCAATGTCACAACCATCTTTATCTTCAATACTTATGCCGCCGAGGTGGAAATTGATTCCGAGGTAAAACCGCTCTAAACATGCTCGACCTCCTGCGTTAGTTCCTTGACCAGCAACTTCGACGTCCACATATCGATATTCGTTGTTAAATTCATCAAACACTTTTTGCCTAGATATCAAGCGACCCGTTTCATAGGCCATTATCTGACCTCGAATGCCATTTCTATACTTGGGCTTAACGTAGACCATTTCCAAAACGACTCTAATCGAATAGTACCCATCATCGTTATGTTCAAACTTACTTAAGCTGCAAAACCCGATCAATTCTTTTGGGTTTCTAGGGTCGACAAAGAAAATGAGCTCATAGAGATTCGGGTCAAGAAAACAACGTACATTAATCCCTTTCTCGCTTTCCGGTATCGACTCTCTTACACTATCAAGAGTGAATAGTTGGTTTTGAATTGGTATTGAAACCATCCAGTTATGTTCTACAATCTCAGTTTGATTAATTTGTGTATTGAAAATATCCCCGAAACTGTAAGTAGATCCGCACATTGTTTCAAATTGAATTTTCAATTGATGGAATAAATCAGAGTACTTCAATTTATCCATATGCTCTAAAGTAGATTCATCCAGATCAGAATAATTTTTGTATTTAATTAGCATAATGGTGCTCTCCGTAAATTGCTCATGCCTGACTGTCATTTATTGAGCGTGATGTCAGTTTCAGAAATTAATTCGTTTAGGTTTCTGATCCCTTTCCTGTCAGTCTTTCTAAGGTATCGGTTAGCAGACCAAGCGATAATTGTTGGTCGACCAAAATGCATTTCGACGTTCCTGACTGATTGTTGCCATTCTTTAAGTCCCCCATACCCCGTAATTGCAAGTCAGCCTCTGCCAAACTGAACCCATCAGAGTGATTGACCAACAAATCCAGTCGGTCTATGGATGGCGTTTTGAGTTGGGTAGTAGGCAGTAGGTCACAATGCCCGATACCTCCTTCCCGCGCTACGCGACCTCGGATCTGGTGCAGCGTAACCACACCAAGATTTTCAGGGTTCAGCACAACGACATAGTTCAGTTTTGGTATTGTGATCCCAACCTCAATCAATGTGGTCGCAATCAATATTTTCCCCTCACCCGACTTCATTGCATTTATGGCAGTCTCATTGTCTTGTTTAGACAACCCACCATGGGACAATTTAACGATGTCACCATACATCGCTTTCCAGTCATCAAAGAGTTGTTCAGCACTGGCTCTGTGTGAAACAGCTTGAGCTTTGGATTCACCTTTCATGGTGCTAATGATTAACACCTTGTCACCACGATTGATGCGTTCTTCAACTCGACAGATAACCTCATCGATTTGGGTATGCTCGTAACGGGTAGTGATCACTTCTCTAGGTGTGTGGTACTTGGTTAATTTGAAGTACGGCAGCATGCCAAAACTCATCATCGCTTGCGTTCTAGGAATGCACGTCGCACTCGACAACAACAGATGTGTCCGGCCATGAGTTATTAATGTGGATTCTTTTTGTTCAAGCCCCATTTTTTGCTCTTCGTCGATCCACAGTAGGTCGATAGGCATATTGTTGTGATGATGGAGCAAAGCCGTCGTACCAATCACGACACGGGTGTCTTCTGTCATCTCGTTGATGCATCGATAGCCTTTACCTACGAAGTTGTCATGCTCACTCTCAGACAATAAAAACTCGATGCCAATATCTGGCCAGCAGTTGTCGATCTCTTTATAGATTTGGGCTCCTAATATTAGGTTGGGAACCATAATGACGACACAACCACCAGCATCAACAACATGACGTGTCAGTATCGCGCCAATGACGGTTTTCCCCGTCCCCACATCCCCGAATAAGACACTTCGTGGGGCTCTGTTGTTAATCGCGGCTTTGATACCGCTCACGGCATCCAATTGTTCATCCGTCAGTTGAAACGGGACGACATCATTGAAATAGGTATCGTCTTTGTCGAGCTGAAATGGGTGAGTTAAATTTGGTTCGCCTTCCACTTCTGAGAACAACAAAGTAGCTGCTATTCTTTGTAGTATAGCGTTGCATTGTTCACTTTCTTCCAATGAATTTGGGAAATGCACAAATCTCAAAACCTCTTCTAAACACAGCGAGTGCGCTTCTAACAACCGTCTAATTTTCCCGTTGCTTAGATTTAATTTCGCTAATTCTTCTCGTATCTTTCTTGCCGTCAATGGGATCAGTTCATCAATATGCTGCTCCAAAAACTCAGCATACTTCAACCCTTTGAGTTGCTTACTTTTGACTTTATAGACCGGAGTGATTTTACCAATGAATTTTTCATTCAATGGCTGCGGGTGGTTGATAAACAGCGCGGTTCCGACTTGTTTCACTTTGCACAAGTAATAACCTCGATCATTAAGTCGACTTGCCAATTGTTGGCCGTATTCACTGTCTAATTTGGCAAAATGAGAAAAACGTTGAGCGACGTTTCGGGAGTCAACAATGCTGCCATTAATGACAGTCGTTCGATTGTATGATTCAGAAATAGAAGTCACTGTCCCTTGAATAACCACACAGTCACTGTCCGTAAGATAGGAAAAGTCAGACACCACTTGTCTCGTGTCCAGATACGCTTCAGGTAACCGCAACAACACTTGCCAAACAGGAACTTTAAATGTGTCTTTGATGTACTTTATATCCAGCATTCTCGCGTTTCATTCTGATTCAATAATGCAGTAGTTATACACGTCTGAGCACTATCATTTAGTTACGATGGCTCTCAGTAATATGAAGTTGATTTAGAACGTCTTTACGAACGCTTACTGCTTTAGAGTCAGCTCATAAACCTTCTCGACCGGTTCTTCGATGTACCTACGTGTAACAGTTAACTCAACACCGCTGGTGGTTTTGGTTATTCTAAAGTTTTGGTTTGGAGACTGAGCCAAAACAGAGCCGTCATCATTAACAATCACGTCAACGGGTAATCGTTTCCCAAACGCCTCAATGTAGTCAGCTCCGACGTTGAATTCTGCAGCGCGGTCTGACGATACAGAGCTCCACTGGCCAACATAGGCATGAGAATCATCGAAGAAAACAGAAGAGAACTTTAGAACCAGAACACCAGACAGTACGAGTACACCACATAGGGTCAGTGTCTTTCGATTTATACGTATCGACATAATGAATTCCTATAAACATGAGAACCCCATATTACTTGTGGTAGAAGTCGATTTTGCTAAATAGCGAGGGGAATTTGAGCTGCTATTTGATATTTGGGGAGTCGAAGTTAGCTCTAATCCTGATACCAATACTCCGAGCAGTTCAATGATGGTCGTTTCAGAATGTAATCCCAAGTTTTCATTGTTCTGATTAGATAATTGGTCTTGATGTTGACTGTCTTTGAGTTATAGCAACCGACGGCTTCCCAAACATTACCCTTAGCGTAGGTAAGGCATCCTTTGAATATATCTGCACTGATACGGATATTGAGAACAGGGTCAGTGGCAACATCTACCCAAGACTTATTAGGGTAGTTTCGTAAGATGTATTTGGAATGGATTGTATTCACCTGAGCGGGACCCAAGTCATAGGAATCGTTAGTATTTTTTACTTTACTGCCGATTTTGCCCCCCTCGCCAACCACAAGTAAGTTAAGAAAGTCTCTCGGGACATACTTCTCTCCTGCGACTTCAGCAACAATGCTGCATCTACTCGCGTTTGATAAAGCAACAGTATCTAATTTTGTGTCATGGATATCTGGCAAGAAAAACACGGAGATTCTCCTTTTCGTGGCCAATGATTGAAAGTCAGTATTGACTAAGTATGTTCCTGTGGTGATACACCTTTTCTCTTCATCTTTAATCTTCACTCGTTGAGCGGAAGTTTTTGATGAGGGAAGTACCCGACAACGTTCTGTCCCTCACTAGTCATTTGAAACAACTAGCTTCAAGCTAGGCTTAGTTAAACCAGGTTTTGCTTTAGGAACTACCCCCCCGATTATGTCTCCGTGACGATTTTTGATTACATGACCAGTGAATGCGAACTGGTCTAAAGCATCTCTCAGTTGAGGATCGTCCGTTCCGATAGTCGCGAGGTACAATTCAGGCTCGTAACCGTTGGCTTTCAATAGCTTTAATGCTTTTTCCTTATTACTTTTTTCCTTAGCGTTTCGCAAATAAGCAATCGTCTTTTGGAGTACCAATGTCGCTATCACAACTGAAATGATTAAAAGAAGGTTTGTCATTATTATCTCCTTGTTACGCTGCTACTGGTTTAAGTTCTACGATTTCGTAGTCAGGAAATCACACATTCCTGCAACTGTTCCATAGCAAGCGACTGAATTCGCAGGGAGCTTTAGCGTCGTTTCACTGTTTGAATTATCAGCGAGTGCAACCGAAGCGACCGTCATCAAACTCAACAATACAACCATCTTTTTCATTAACTACCCCGGCAACTCTAAGAGGATTTAGACTCTGACTGTCAGTTATACACGTCTAATCACTTGGGTTTACGAATTAGCGAAGCCATTTAAGCTTCTTATTTGACAATGGCACTCGATCCCAATCACATGATGAGGGATCGTCTTCAAATGAGGTAAACAGATAAAATCGTCCCACTAATTACATTTCTACGTCAGTGTCTATGCCATATTTCTCGTACTGGTTGTCTTGATGAATGGAACTGGAAACGTTATGGAAATGAATACAAAGTGTGTCCCTGTCAGAACCGCTGCGTGCTTAATTGTCGCCTTCGCGTGTTTGGCCGTGTATATGCTCACACCCAGCCGCACCGATTACTTAGATGCACGAGTAAACTTGTTATTTTCTCAATGCAGCTCAAGTCTTTTGGAAGATGAGTTCAAAATGGAACCATGTGAAGAGCTCTATCGAACCTACGCCAACATCTCGCGCAGTACCGCTTATCACTACATATCGGATAACGTGATGTTTAAACTTCATGGCGAGATTTCGAAGCTGGGCTACTCGTTGGACATCAACCAGGTCACCGATGGATTTATGCAAAAACTTCCGTCAGGCAAATACCACACGACACGACGCAATAACATCATCGACGCATTGATTAGCTCTCCAACAGAGTCCGTCGATTTTGATTATGAGGGAGGCATCGACGCCTCGCTTTAGTAATTTGGGAAACCCAAAAATCCAATCGTTTGATTGTTGCGATTGAACCCACTCCGTTGTTAACTTTTTGGGTTTCCCTACCACCTCCCCCACTCAATTCTCTAAATTCACTCTCAAAAGTTGTATCAACTATGTCCTAGTATCCGATGGGCATTACCATGTTAAAGTTTAATTTATACCACCCAGTGATTAACCTCATCCTCTCCCACGATGGCGTTATTGACGAACTCGACCTAGAAACTAACGTTGTCAGTGATACAGCGACACGGGTTCTCATCGATACCTGCTTCCAATTGCACGAAGATAAACAATCAATCGATTTAAACACGATTAAAGCGCGTGTATACGCTGAGTATGGGCAAGAGGGAGTCGACGCGATTACTACAGTTGCCATGGAGTCACTAGCGCAACCAGCAAACATAAATGCTCTTTCTGACTATGTTTCGCAAATCAACGACACTAACAACAAACGAACACTTCAGGTGGAGCTTCAAAAGCTATTAACACAATGTTCGTCAAACAAGACGACCGATGAAATCATAGGTTCGATGCATTCTGTTGTTGAGTCTTATGACGAAGTGGAAAAGGACAATGAGCAAGGCCCAATTTCATTGAAAGATGCCTTTGCTGCAACGCTGGACAACATGGAGCGCAGAAGCAAAGGGGAATTTAATGCATTTAAGTCGGGCTTTGCATGCTTTGAAGCACTTGGTGGATTCCGACCTGCAGATTTCATCATCCTTGCAGGCCGTCCATCTCATGGCAAAACCACCTTACTCCTGAACGTTATCAAAAACTCAAGTTATCAAAACGATGCACCATTCTTATTTTTCTCCCTTGAAATGAGCTCAGAATCGATTGGAGAGAATTTGCTATCTAACTTGGCAAGCGTACCACTGAGTAATATTCGAAACGCCAGCATGAGTGATACTCAATGGGCTGATTGTTCATCTGCGCTAGGTAGATCCGGTGATTACAATATTGAGATGGATGACGGTTCAATGACCGTCGAGGAGTTGTGTCGTCGCGCACGTCGCTTTTATCGGCAGCATAATGGAAAGATTTCTGGTATTGGTGTGGACTACATTCAGTTACTAACCAGTGAAAAATACAAAACTGATAATAGAAATTTAGAAGTCTCAGAAATATCACGACAGCTCAAAGCGTTGGGGAAAGAGTTACAAGTACCTGTTGTAGCACTATCCCAATTGTCTCGCGATATCGAGAAGCGTGCTGATAAACGCCCAGTGAATTCCGACTTACGAGAGTCAGGTTCGCTAGAGCAAGATGCGGATATCATCTGCTTTATTTATCGACCGGAAATGTATGATCCTCAAAATGAACCTGGTGTCGCTCATTTGATTATTAGCAAAGCTCGTAAATCAGCTATAGGCTCTGCAAAAACAACCTTCATTGGAAAATACGCTCAAATTAAAGATTCCTTCAATTACACGCAAAGCGCACCACCAGCTGCGTCACCTATTGCTGATCAATACCAAAGGACCGACAACAAAAAGCAGAATACCGAAACTAACGATACTCTGCCAAACAACAGTCCCAATGGGAGTGGAATTGAGTTCATCAACTAAGCAAGCGCACGTTCCCATGACTTAGAAAGTGACTTATGTGCGCCTAGCTTTTGTAAGGCGCTTGTCTTAACTTGGGTATATCGAGACGAGGAGAAACCGAGAGATTCAACCAAGTCGTTTCGATTCAATGTACCGGCTACTAATCCCATCTCATTCATGATCACAATTTTCTCGTTCGCATTGAGGGTCTTTAACTGGGCAATCAAGTGCTGTCTCAACTTAAGATGCGTCAAATCTGACACCACATTGTCGCTACATCCACTAGTTACCCCATATCGATTGTCGTTCGAACCTTGCTCAAAGTCATACAATGGTTTGGGTAAGTACGATGATGCACTGGAATCTGGGGTCAGCTTGTTGTTGGTTTTCTCGGAATTAATTTCAATTGCTTTTGAATAAGCGCCTGAAATGTCCCGGTCTGATACTTTCACCATCAGTGTATGGTGGAGCTCTTTTCTTGATACAACGGTCTTAACGCGAGCGCTCGCGTAAGTATCAAAGCTCGCTATACCCGTATGCTTATAGCAGCGTGCAGCACGAATCGTTTCCAAGGCAGCCTCTTGTACACGATCTGAAAGATAGTCGATATCATAGTTATGGCGGCGTAGTAACTTGCGGAAACTGTTTAATGACTTCAGCGTTACGTTCTGGATAGCAGTATTCAGATCTTTGAGCTGAGTCGGCTCAGGGCAACCTCGTTCCACCATTTCGTAAACCACGAACGCTGTCACTTGTAATTCGTTAAGAACAAAGTCGTCAGTTGCCTGTGACTGAAGTAGCTCTGTTGGAGTGTGTCTGTTAGAGACAACGTGGCCAACATAATTGGCGCAAGTTGCATCATTGGCAATTTCTGAAAGCTTCTGCCTCCAATTCGGTGTTGTTTGAGTAATTTCTTTGAACACCTTCCTTGTTGTAGTGGCCAATGTTTCAAGCACTTCTGATTGCGATTCTTTTACAGAATTAAAGCTTTCTGTAATGAGGGAATTCATTCTACTGATCGGGTCCATAGTAACGCTCCATACATTTTTTCATAACTGGGGTGGGTAAACTCATTATGGTTTTCCCCGATCATCGCGTCAATTTTCTCCCCCCGTTTCAATCTATCTCGAAAAAAAGTTCTCTTAATTGAAAACATAACGTTGTTCATCGAGCACTATGTTACGACCACTCAAATCGAGGAATCTAATGATGGCACCTTTGTTCAAGAAGACAGCGACGACTTTATTCACAATTTTGGCAATTGGTTCTGCAGCTACCGCATCAGCTTCTGAAGTTGAAATGTCACAACAACAATTCAACTCGATGCTTATGAAAGCGTTCCAATCAAACCCTGAACTCTTAATCGCAGGAGTGGAATCCGTGAGGACATACCAAACAATGAAGCATAAACAAATGTTTTCAAAATCTTTGTATTATGATGAAGATACGCCGGTTCTTAATGAAGCTGGAGAGATCACTGTGGTGGAGTTTTTTGACTACGCATGTGGAGTATGTAAAAGGGGTGCAACGGAGTTGGCTCCCCTTTTAGGTAAAGACAAACGCATCCGATTCGTGTATAAAGATGTGTCCATTTTAGGTGCTAATTCCACTGAATTAGCAAAGATAGCCATTGCTGTAAATCAGATCTCTCCCAATGCGTATCCAGCATTCCACAAAGAGCTTCTTTCAATGCAGCAGTCCATCCCACAGAAGGCATACGAGCTTGCTGAACTGATGGGGCTAGACAGTACGCTTATCAAAAAGACTGCGAATTCGTCACAAGTAAGTGCTATTTTAAATAAAAATAATAAACTTTTTAGAGATCTGAAACTTACTGGAACTCCAACTTTTTATATTGGTGAAAAAAAGTTTGGGGGCCTAATCAGTCGTCAACAGATGATCGAAGAAGTGAACCTTCAGTATAGCCAACTGGTAAACCAAACTAATAGGCAGGCAGTTAGTAAATAGGAAGCATCGTATATTGGTGTGGAGGTATTTACTCGTATGGCCCTGCAAAGTCACTCCAAGGAGGGAGTGGAGCAGACTAACTATAAGTAGTAAGGCATAACTACGAAATCACCACACATACTCCCCCGTTCTTCGGGGGTTTTTTTTACTTATAGTGCCACAAGCTAGTCACTATATTGCTATAGCCTGTCGTCATTGTGCCACAAGCCAACCACCAGCGGCTCCACCAAGTTCAAAGTTAAGCCAGCCGGTTTGCATATAAACTATACAAAACCACACACCATTATTATAATTACTTCAGTTCTCAAAATCTTCTAAGTTCTCTGCCACTATCCGGTAGTTCCCTTATTAGTCGGGTGATATGTCCCGTTGATCATACCAGTCCTCGACTGAATTTATTGAAAATGTATTTTTCACTGATCCCTCATCGCGTGTAGCAACCGTCACACAGCACACCTAAGCAGATTGCCTCAGTCTTCTTTGGCGTGCTGTGTGGTGACAGTTACGTGTGGTGAAAAGTCGGATAACCTGGGGATAGGCTTCGACTTAACAATAATATAAGTTGCCCTGCATTGGAGCGGGGCCTTTTTTTTTCTAAAAAGACACTTTACCCTTGGCATTTTCAGTTTCCTAACTTGAACAACTCTTTTATTTTCATTTTCCTTCATTGAAATGGTCGTTGATGTATACATAAGAAATCACCACGAGATCAAAACAAAGGTTATCTACCATGAGAAAAGTCACGTTGTACTTACTTCCGCGAGGGAACACTCATCACACCGGCCCCGACTTCTATAAGTTCATCGATTCAACGTACAAAAAGGAATTGGAACTCCCTTCTGAACTGATTCAAAAAGGGGTGATTCTAACGTTCGGTGATGGCGAAGATTCGTATCATGTGTGTATCCAAGAAATCCACTATCTAGTGAATGAAGCAATAACTGAGGTGCTGTGTAGCTACTGCAACAATGATTTTAATGAAATGGGTATATTCGGTAAAAAAGAATTCTTCGATGCCTTTCTAACGCGGCTGGTGGCTGACCATTGGGTAGTTTCAGACGACAATTAAACAAAAAAAAGAACCCGATGTGTGGTTTCTTTTTTTTAATAGGTAATCATACTTAGTGACTATATCGACTTTCTGTGATTTTCAGTCTCTTTAGCTTACTTGAGCCAACTTAGATGAAATGAAAGCGGCAAGCTCATCTAATTCTCCATTGACCCACTGGTTAAATCTCTTGGCTCTCAATAGCTTTACACTGTCGATTAATTCACTTTTTGATAACTTGATATTATGCCCAGTTTCCAAGCGGCTCATCAGGCTGTAGAAGTGTTCGGATTCAATTATTGTCTCACCATAAGTGAGTTTCTTAAGATGGCCTTGCACTTTATGTAGCGCTTCTACAGCAACATCTTTATTAGTATTTAAATCCATGGAAACTAAGTGAGCAATACGGTCTATGTGGTGTTCATCGTCATAGGCAGATATTGTGTATTCAGATTCTAATAATTTAAATTTTCGGTAATTCGCGAAACGTCTAGTTGTATGTGTTACATATTTAAACAATAGGTCATCGCGGAGTGCATCTACGAGTACGTTACGTTTCATCTCATCTGCTAACGCAAACTTGTTGACCAACGGGTTCATTATCGTTGGAGCATTCTTTTTGCCTTCCTTGAAGGTTGAACCTGTAGCTTCTATCATCTGTTTCTCATCACAGTCAATTACGGCCACGTAGTTACCATCTTGATTCTTTCTGAATGAAATATAGTACCCGCACAAATTGTAGTCTTTGGTAATCATTTGTTCATTGCGCATTACCAAATCACCTGGTTTGCATTTATAGATTTCCAACGCAGCTGTGATGTCATTATGAAGCTTTTTATCACTCCCATCGAAAAACATATGTTCAGCAATTAACGATAGCTCCAAAGACTCATATCCTACTCGCCTCACACGCAGACACATGTAGAAGAGGAGTAACAGAGGGTCACCAACTGCAATCTGTTTGGGTAAAGTGAAAAATACTTCTTTCTTAGCCAGAATTTCGATTAGTTTGGGATGAAACGTATAGAAGAACAGTGTCGGCTTTACTTCAACGCCGTTCTCATTGATAACGGGGGCGAGTTTTGAGTTGGTTTCCAGTTCAATAATGAACTGGAAGTCTTTTTGCGTGAACAGTTTCTGAAGTTCTTCATCTACAATCACACCGTCTAGATCGGTCCACTCATAAACTGTGTGACGTAATTCTTGAATTTGTTCTCTTATGCGATCACGAGTCTGACCGTTATCACTCAGACCACGTAGATACAAAATTTCTTCTAGTTTTGCAGCACACTCAGTATTTTCGAACGGACGCGAAAACCGCTTAGTTTTCATTGCTCGGGCGTTATATGCGATAGCTAACGACAATAGTGCCATTAAGGTTTGGATAGCACCTTTAGTCGATACTTGTTCATGCCCCTTTGCAGCAACCGTATAATTACCACCTTTTGGATGCTTGAATTGGACAAGCGCTTTAGGGCTGCCATTCCGCTTGTTTGGAGCCAGTGCTATGTACTCAGTAGGTAAGATTTGTTTGTCATAAGGCATACCCTTTGGAAGATAAGGTCGCAGATCAACATCCTGTTGAGATAGAGATTTCTTCTGAAGAGCATTTTTGACACTTTCACGATTAGACTTTTTATTGCCTTTGGGACGATTGCGATCCGTTAGAGAGTCACGATCAGCAATTATAGCTAGGTCCACTTTTTTAGCTAAGGTGTAAATATTTGAAGTAGACCGTTTTTGACCGTTGTGAGTGACTTCATGTAAGACTAAGAACCCTAAGTTCTTAAGCTCCATCAAAGTACGTCGAAGGGTTGCAGGTTTAATTTCATAACGTGCCTCTACGCCTTCTTGAAATACTTTATTGGCTATGCCACTGTGTGATTTAGCTAAGGCGATCAGGTGTTGAGCAATAGTGCGTTGCTTCAAGCCTAAACTCATGTCCTGAATTGTATCAAATAACTCAACATCAGCTGGGTCGAAAAGAAAAAGAGTAAAACGCCTTTTCAGGTCAATTTTTTCTAGCAATTCAGGTGAGATATCGTTGAGTTCTATCGGCATGTGCTCTATCACTGTTTTTCATGATGCTTTAATCATAACTGTTGAACAAGAATAAGCAACCCTATCATGATCATCTAGATTATTTTGATTAAGTTATTAAAAATATGATCTTTTTAAAGATGATTTCTTTAGTTGATAAAGGTTTAGTGATTAGTATGATTACACCCATAACTAACCGCTGATATTTGTTTATACAACTCTTGATCGCTCAATTTAGTGCGGTGATACATACGCTTTACGTAAGTCTATGTTTTATAGTTAAATGCTATTCTTTTAAATCTATATTCTTATGATCGCTCATTTAGGAGCACTCATAAAATTGGCTTGTGGATAGATCACGATTTGATCTTTTGATCGCTCAATTGGATCTTTTGATCGCTCAATTCCCAGCTCTTGATCGCTCAATTACATCTTTTGATCGCTCAATTGTGTATTCTTGATCGCTCAATTGCTTTATACAGCTTATACAGGGTTACTCACACATTACCAACAGGTAATACACGTCAGGTTGATGCTTTAATCACTGGTAAAATGTTATGATCGCTCATTAGGAATGTTATATCATCCCTGAATAAATCCTTGATAATCAATGATTTGATAGCCTAGCTATCACTGCATGAAACTTTTCTTATTATGTGAGCAATATCCCAAAGAATTTCACCAAAGCCTTTCTCACTAAGATGGCCATCAGCAATGGCCTTTTATTTGAATTTACCCCAGTAGTGCAATGAGCGCTCAAGAACACATTCCTCGGCAAGCACCGCTGTATGTAGCTTTCATATCCCTGCGCCAAAATGAGCGATCATGAGTGAATTGAGCGGCAAGTCCCGTCATATAAGGGTTCTGCATCACTGCACGGGAATGAGCGATCAAGAATACATCGCCCACCAAGCACCGCTGTATGTAGCTTTCATATCCCTACGCCATAATGAGCGATCATGAATGCTTTGAGTTGCATGCCCCATCGGGTAAGGGGTTAGCATCACTGCACGGTAATGAGCGATCATGAACGGATTGAGTGGCATGCCCCATCGGATAAGGGGTTAGCATC
>NZ_JBFRJZ010000002.1:0-57684 GCF_041469125.1 Vibrio sp. 10N.286.51.E5
GATTTGTGTATAAGAGACAGGCTCATATGAGCAGGCTTTTGCGATTCTTGCTTTTGACTGGAAAGCTTTGTTAGTTGAAAGCTAGCGAAGGCTTTCGAAGAATTCATCACTGGCTTCAAAATCACCATTGATCGTCACTAAGGTGCCCGTTGCATCAAAGTTAACAACAAGATTTTTTTGAATCGAGTCTTCATGGCCTTTTGTGTGGTGGTAAATGTAGTACCACGTATCTGGGTAGCCATTTTCGATAAGCATAGGTGAGCCCATAACGTAACGAACTTGTGTTTTTGTCATGCCAAACTTGAGCTGATCGACAGCTTCCTGTTCAACATAGTTACCCTGATTGATGTCAATTCGATAAACCAACTTCTCTAATAGAGAGCAACCGGTCAACATTGTTAGTGCAAGTGGAACTGCAACTAACCACTTTTTAATTCGCATAGTTTGAGATCTTTCTTCGCTAAAATACTGCCTGATAATAAACAAGCTCCAGCAAGAAGTAAAAAGCTCCTTGCGCTTTGAGCTTGTTATGACTGGCAATTTTGAATTAAGTTGCAAAATTGCCAAGAATTTTCGGTAAATTATCAGAAAGTTGCTGAATATGTAACCTATGCTGCGATTAATAACTCTTTTGCATTGGCAAGCGTCGATTCGGTAATCTGGCTGCCACCAAGCAGTCGAGCAAGCTCTGAAACGCGTTGTTGCTCATCAAGCGTGTGCATTTGAGTCTCGGTTTTACCTGATTTAGTGTTCTTCGCTACAAAAAGTTGTTGGTGACCGCAACCGGCAACTTGAGGTAAGTGAGTCACGCACATAACTTGTGTCGATTCGCCTAGCTTACGTAGCATTTTTCCGACAACCGCAGCGGTTGGTCCACTGATACCCACATCGACTTCATCGAAAATCAGGCTTGGTGTATCCACTTTTTGCGCTGTGATCACCTGAATCGCTAATGAGATTCGTGATAACTCACCACCAGAGGCCACTTTCGCAATCGGCTGCATCGGTTGGCCTGGGTTGGTCGAAACAATGAAGGTCACGTTATCCATACCCAATGGAGAAGGGTGTGTGTTGGTGTTGTTCACTTCAATGGCAAACTGCGCTTTTTCCATGCTCAGTTCGTGCATGCTTTGCGTGATCAGCTTGTTGAGCTCTTTTGCGTAACGAGTTCGAGATTTATGAAGCTTTTCTGATTTAGCAACGAACGATTGGTATTGGTTTTCCACCTCGTTGGCCAGTTCTTCTAATTTTTCATCAGAGCAATCAAGCGCTTCAACTTGTTGTAGTAAGTCTTGATGGTGCTTATACAGCTCTTCAGGTAACACGTGGTGTTTACGAGACATCGACATCACTTTAGAGAAACGCTCCTCAACGTAAGCCATACGACCGGGATCAACATCAATGCTGTCTAGGTAGGTTCTTAACTCGTTGTTGGTCTCTTCGATCTGAATAATGGCTTCAGAAAGCAAGTTCGGTAACTCGGCCAATCTTTCATCTAGCTCAGCTAGCTGAATTAAGGAGTTATTGGCCGATTGCAGAATACCAAGCGCATTAACTTCTTCGCCTTCATAAATAAGCTCGATAGCTTGCTGACAGGTTGTGGCCAGTTCTCCGCTATTGGAGAGGCGCTTATGCTCTTGTTCGAGGTCTTCATATTCTTCCTCCCCAATAGACAGCTCATTTAACTCTTTGATTTGGTATTCAAGAAGTTGTTTTTGAGCTTGGTTTTGCTGGCTATTTTCACGTAACTCTTTTAAGTGGTTATCCGCTTGTCGCCATGCTTGGTAAGCATTACGTGTCGATTTCAATAGGTTCAAGTGGCCTGCGTATTGATCAAGCATGGCCATTTGATAATCGCTTTTCATCAACTGGTGATGCGCGTGTTGACCATGGATGTTGATCAACAGTTGTCCAAGTGATTTCAATTGCGAAAGAGGGACAGGGCTACCGTTGATGAATGCACGAGAACGACCTTCTTTTGAGATGGTTCTGCGCAGGATGCACTCACTGCCATCAAGCAATTCGTTGTCTTCTAACCAGCGGGTTGCATGCAGATTGTTCTCAAGTAAAAAAGCGGCACTGACTTCGGTTTTTTCTTCACCTTGTCGAACCATTCCTGCATCGGATCTTCCCCCAAGACATAAGCCTAAAGCATCGATAGCGATAGATTTACCCGCACCAGTTTCCCCGGTGATTGTTGTCATGCCTTTAGATAGTTCTAGCTGTAAAGACTTAACAATAGCGAAATTATTAACACTTAAATGAGCCAGCATTTTTATTTACCTGTATAACTGAACAATACTGTATATAAGTTCAGTATATACTGTTTCTTTATACAGTAAAGTCGACAGGTGAAAATTTTTTGCGACCGTTATCAGAATTGAGGTTGTTCGTAGATCACTGAAACCGCTATAGATTCCCAACTCAGTCGTTCCTCCCTCTTGGGAGTGGAGGTATAAGGAACTGCAGAGAAGCTAGAGCCGACGGGCTTTTACTGGCAATAAAAAGGCTGACGAATGTCGTCAGCCTTTTTAAAATCGTTCGCTTTTCACTTAGAACAGCTTGCTCGACCAGCCTAGCTTGTTACGTAGAACGTGGTAGTAGTTGTAGTCTTTAGGGTGGATCAGTTTGAGCACATTTGGGCTTTGGTAAATGTGGATCTCATCACCAGGAGAAACCGGTAGCGAGATTTGACCATCACAGCTCACTTCCTGAGTTCCACGGTTATCAGGCGATACGATAAGCTTAATACGACGCTTGCCATCCACCACTAATGGGCGGCTTGAAAGGGTGTGCGGGAACATTGGCACGAGTGAGATAGCATTTAGGCTTGATGACAGGATAGGGCCGCCGCCGGAAAGCGAGTAGGCGGTAGAACCTGTCGGTGTTGAGACGATTAAGCCATCAGAGCGCTGTGAGAAGGCGAAGCTGTCATCGATATACACTTCGAACTCGATCATGTGAGCAACTTGGCCGGGGTGCAGTACAGCCTCATTAAGTGCTGCATTGTGGCTTTTTACCTGGCCGTGACGATGAATTTCCGTTTCAAGTAAGAAGCGCTCTTCTTCCATGAACTCGCCTTTGAGTACATCAGTAAGCGCACTCTGGAAGTTTTCAGGGTTGAGATCGGTTAGGAAACCAAGATTGCCTCGGTTAACACCAATCACTGAAATGTCGAAACGTGACAAAATTCTAGCCGCACCGAGCATATTTCCATCACCACCCACAACAATTGCGAGATCGGCACGTTTACCCAATTCAATCAGGCTAGAAAAATGTTCTTGTGGGATATCGTCCAAAATGCTGGAGAGCCTATCATCAACAAACACTTGATAACCCTCAGTACTTAACCACTGATAGAGCTCTCTATGAGTCTGAATTGCTTGCTGATCTCGAGGTTTACCAATAATTGCGATGACTTCAAATGGCTTTTTCATAACGTTTCCAAACGAATTAGGCTTGAATCAAAATTCTTCATCCCCATAATAAAGGCAAGTTGAACGTCTATGCGAGTGTTTTATATCAATTTGAGGCGCAAACACGCCTGTCACTGGCATTGAAAACGAATTCTGGAGATATCATGAGCAACGAAGAAAACAAAGTAACCGAAGAAGAACTAGATCAGATCATTGCTGAAGCTGAGAAAGTTGAAGAAGCTGAACTGAATGAAGACGCGGCTGATGAGCAGGAATCAAAAATTGCTCAACTAGAAGCCGCACTGCTTTCTAGTGAGTCTAAAGTGAAAGAGCAGCAAGATTCTGTTCTTCGCGCAAAGGCTGAAGTTGAGAATATGCGTCGTCGTACTGAGCAAGAAGTGGATAAAGCACGTAAATACGCGCTAAACAAATTCGCTGAAGGCCTACTACCTGTTATCGATAACCTAGAGCGTGCAGTACAAGCTGCAGATGCTGAGAACGAAGCGGTTAAGCCGATTCTTGAAGGTGTTGAGCTAACTCACAAAACGTTCGTAGATACAGTGGCTAAATTTGGTCTTACAGAGATCAACCCTGAAGGTGAAGCATTCAACCCTGAATTCCACCAAGCCATGTCTATTCAAGAAAGCCCAGACCACGAGTCAAACACTGTGATGTTTGTTATGCAGAAAGGCTACGAGCTTAACGGCCGTGTTATTCGCCCTGCAATGGTAATGGTTGCTAAGTAATTGAGTGGCCGCTTGCTAAGCAGTTGATTATTGCAGTTGTGAAGTAAGACAATAGCGGCGACAAAACAATTCACTGGTTAACGTGAAATGAAAAGAGAGGCATATGCCTCTCTTTTTTTATGCCTGTAACTTGAGAGTCCACGTGAATAGTCACCAAAATCGCATTAAGAATGTCGTTCTTTTTATTTTATCCAGAACAGTAATTTAGAGTTTTATATTATGAAACTGGTTGTTAATGAAGAAATGTTTTGATGTCACACTTGTAATGCTTTTGTAAATAAATGCTTTTAATTGTTACCTTTGTATGTAAAATCCACTGCAATATAGCGATTTGGGTCGCATATATAACTATAAAAGTACAATTTTTAAACACAACAAACTGGAGAAGAACGATGGATAAATCGCTCTCAAGTAAGATTTTTGTAGGCTTGTTTGCCGGCCTTATTATTGGTACTGCTATTCAGTACCTATTCAGCGGCATTGCTATTTTTGATACGTACCTACTCGGCGCAGCTGAAGGTGCTGGTGGTATGTTCGTATCACTTATCAAGTTGCTTGTAGTACCTCTTGTATACGTATCTATTGTTTGCGGTATCGTTGAGCTAAAAGATATTCGTTCATTTGGTCGTCTTGGTGGTAAAACCTTTGGTCTTTACATTATTAACACCATCATCGCGATTTCAGCAGCGCTAACGATTGGTCTTATTTTCCAACCAGGTGCAGGTGCGAACCTTGCGGGTACGGTTTCTGAGACAATTGCGCTTACAACAACTGAAACACCAGACATCTTCTCTCTTGTTGTTAACATCGTTCCTAGCAACCCTGTAGAAGCGTTCGCAAGCGGCGACATGCTACAAATCATCTTCATGGCAATTTTGACAGGTCTTGCTATTCAAGCGCTTGATTCTCGTGGTGGCCCAGCTATCAAGACATTCAAGATGGCTAACGAAATCATGATGAAGCTTATCGGCCTAGTAATGAGCTTGGCGCCTTACGGTGTATTTGCTCTGATGATTCAACTGGGCGCAACACTGGATGCAGACACGCTAATGTCAGTTGCTGGCTATGTGGCGCTTGTGGTTGCAATGCTTGTGTTCTGGATTTTCTTCTTCTATCCAATGATGGTTGGTTCATTCACTGGTATTTCTCCAAAGCAGTTCCTACGTGCAACTCGTGAGCAAGTTCTATTCTCACTATCTACAGCAAGTTCGAATGCAACAATCCCAGTAACAATGCGTACTCTTACTGACAAACTAAACGTATCTAAGTCAGTAGCAGGTTTCGGTGTACCACTAGGTGCAACAATGAACATGTCTGGTGTATCTATCTACATCGCACTAGCAACTATGTTCGTAGCAAACGCGTTTGGTCAGCCAATCAACACTGCTGATATCTTCACTCTTGGTCTAACTATCCTGCTACTGTCTATCGGTGCTGGTGGTGTTCCTGGTGGCGGTGTTGTGATGGTAGGTGTTCTATTGCACCAACTAGGTTTACCACCAGAAGGTCTAGCGATTGTTGCTGCTGTTGACCGTATCTGTGACATGTTCTGTACTTCTTCAAACGTAGTGGGTGACACAGCGGTGAACACTATCGTTGCTAAATCTGAAAACGAAATTGGCGTTGAAGCTAACGAAGAAGCTGAGCTGCAAAAAGCAGAAGTTTAATTCTTAATTAAGACTCAATAACTGCGAAGCCCCGCTCAACCAGAGCGGGGCTTTTTTGTTTCTGATGATAAGTGCTTTGGGCTATCTGATAACCTGGCTAAAAATATCTTTGATTGGTGTTAAGTCTCATTTTTTCTTTTTACTCGTGCCGAATTGGCCATCAGTTTTCAATCTTTAATATAGATCACATATAATAATACAATATTATTTTATTGTTCTGACAACCTACATTATGACGACATAAAGGAAACCCAATAATGAAGCTGTCTTACCTTAGCCTACTGACTGCCAGCCTTTTAGCCGCTCCCGCTCTTGCTTCTAATCACGATATTGGTCAACAGTTCAATCTTGACCCTGCAAAAGCACCAGCACAAAACTTCGATTTATCTAAATGGAAAATTAACTTACCGGAGCTGACGACTGAAGGGTCTAGAAAAGGTAAAACGCTGGAGATTGGTAAAAAGGAACTGTCGAATGTAGACACGCCTTACGTTCACCCTAAATGGTTCTACACGGATGCTGAATCTGGTGCGATGGTGTTTGTGGCTCCGAATACAGCTCCAACGACGCCAAACAGTAAAAACACGCGTAGTGAGCTAAGAGCGATGCTAGCGGATAGCTACTCTGCGCCGAGCAACAACTTCGCGATTTCAAGCCATAAGAACGCGGAAGAGTTTGGCTCTATCGGTGGCCAGATGACGGCAACACTTTCTGTTGATCAGGTGAGCACCAGCGGTAATTATAAGAAAACCGGTGCATTCTCTGTGGTTATTGGTCAAATCCATGGGTCGGATAATGAGCCACTGAAAATTGTTTACCGCAAGTTGCCAGAACATGAGCATGGTTCGTTAACGTGGAACTATGAGTTAAACCCGCCGACAGAGATGAAAAACGCGAAGGATGAAAACGGAAAGAAACTTCGTAAAGACATTCGCCATGATGTATTTGGTCAATACAATCTGAAAAAAGGCAGCTCGGACCCTGCTGATGGCATCAAGCTAGGTGAAGTGTTCTCATATGATGTGAATATCAAAGATAACATCATGCACTTAACCTTTACTAAAAATCCAAATTCAGCCGATCCTATTGTGAAGACCTATGATGTTGACTTGGCAAAGGGCAAATATCAGGGACACGATATCGATCTTGGTTACGGTCAAGACTGGATGTACTTCAAAGCGGGTGCGTATAACCAGTGTAATACTAAGAAGTCGAGTTCTGCCTGTGAGTGGCGTGGTATGGAAGCGGGTGACTACACCCAAGCAAGCTTCTACCAGTTAGTTCTTAATCAATAATATTGCCGAATCAAAAATAGTGCAGAATCAATAACGGTTCGACTCGCTGTTAGTTGAAAAAAGACCTTCCATATGAAGGTCTTTTTTTATGGCATCTGGAATAGGGTTGAGGTTTCAATGTGGCGACAAATGCGAGAGTTTCTCAACATTGGAGCCTTAATTGGCAAGGGATCGGTCACTTTTTACCTTTATGTAAAAAGATACGGGAAAAAATAGATTTTTTTTACTTATTCCCTTGAAAACCAGTTTGCAGCCCTTATCTATGGTGCATACGAAAGCAAATTACATTTGCACTTAAATTTTGTGTATTAGGGTTGAATCCCTGATTACCGCCCCCCACATATGTGGGTATAGCAAAAAACTAATATAGATTATATTTCGGAGATAGCCTGATGGGTCGAATCATTGGTATTGATTTAGGTACTACTAACTCTTGTGTTGCTGTTTTAGACGGCGACAAACCACGCGTACTAGAAAATGCTGAAGGCGAACGCACAACAGCATCGGTAATCGCATACACTGACGGCGAGACGCTAGTTGGTCAACCTGCGAAACGTCAAGCAGTTACTAACCCTCAAAACACGCTATACGCAATTAAGCGTCTAATCGGTCGTCGTTTTGAAGATGAAGAAGTTCAACGCGATATCGAAATCATGCCTTTCAACATTGTTAAGGCTGACAACGGTGATGCATGGGTTGAAGCGCAAGGCCAAAAAATGGCTGCTCCTCAAGTATCTGCTGAAGTTCTTAAGAAAATGAAGAAAACAGCTGAAGACTTCCTAGGCGAAGAAGTAACTGGCGCAGTTGTTACTGTTCCTGCTTACTTCAACGATGCTCAACGTCAAGCAACGAAAGATGCTGGCCGTATCGCTGGTCTAGATGTTAAACGTATCATCAACGAACCAACAGCTGCTGCTCTAGCTTACGGCCTAGACAAGCAAGGTGGTGATCGCACTATCGCTGTATACGACCTTGGTGGTGGTACATTCGATATCTCTATCATCGAAATCGATGAAGTAGAAGGCGAGAAAACTTTCGAAGTTCTTTCAACTAACGGTGACACTCACCTTGGTGGTGAAGATTTCGATAACCGCATGATCAACTACCTAGTAGATGAGTTCAAGAAAGAGCAAGGTATCGACCTTAAAGCTGATCCACTAGCAATGCAGCGTGTTAAAGAAGCAGCAGAAAAAGCGAAAATCGAGCTTTCTTCTACTACTCAAACTGACGTAAACCTACCTTACGTTACTGCTGATGCGACTGGTCCTAAGCACATGAACATCAAAGTGACTCGTGCGAAGCTTGAGTCTCTAGTTGAAGACCTAGTTCAACGTTCTCTTGAGCCACTAAAAGTAGCTCTAGCAGATGCTGACCTATCTGTAGGCGAAATCACTGACGTTATCCTAGTTGGTGGTCAAACTCGTATGCCTATGGTTCAAGCTAAAGTAACTGAATTCTTCGGTAAAGAGCCACGTAAAGACGTGAACCCTGACGAAGCTGTTGCAATGGGTGCTGCTGTTCAAGGTGGTGTACTAGCTGGTGACGTTAAAGACGTTCTACTACTAGACGTTACTCCTCTATCTTTCGGTATCGAAACGATGGGCGGCGTGATGACTAAGCTTATCGAGAAAAACACAACTATCCCTACTAAAGCGGATCAAGTGTTCTCTACAGCTGAAGACAACCAAAACGCAGTAACTATCCACGTTCTTCAAGGTGAGCGTAAGCAAGCGACTTACAACAAGTCTCTTGGTCAGTTTAACCTAGAAGGTATCCAACCAGCACCACGTGGCATGCCACAAATCGAAGTAACATTCGACCTAGATGCTGATGGTATCCTGAACGTATCTGCTAAAGATAAAGCAACAGGTAAAGAGCAGAAGATCACTATCCAAGCATCAGGCGGCCTGTCTGAGGAAGAGATCGAAGCAATGGTACAAGAAGCAGAAGCTAACAAAGAAGCGGACAAAAAGTTCGAAGAGCTAGTAACTGCACGTAACCAAGCTGACCAAATGATTCACGGCACTAAGAAGCAAGTAGAAGAAGCTGGTGAAGCTCTACCTGCAGACGAGAAAGCTAAAATCGAAGCGGCTATCACTGCACTAGAAGAAGTTAAGTCTGGTAACGATAAAGAAGCTATCGACGCTAAAGTTCAAGAACTTATGCAAGCAGCTCAAAAGCTAATGGAAATTGCTCAACAGAAAGCTCAAGCTGAACAAGCTGGTGCTGACGCTGGTGAACAACCTAAGCAAGACGACGATGTTGTAGACGCTGAGTTTGAAGAAGTTAAAGAAGACAAAAAATAATTTCGTCGCAGAGTAGCCTGATTTCGTTATCGGAAGTGTCCACCTACTAACGTAGGCTCCGCGCTTCCACTTAGGACTCAAGCTATCTGCTTAGAAATTTGTCTCAAAGACTTATTATTGCGGGCGTCAGAGGTAACTCTCACGCCCGTAAATTTGTATTTAGACTTGTCGATCTAGATAATAGCTTTATTCGGCATTTCAGCCGGCAGAACTTTTATCTAGATTGATACACAGACTACTGAAGTGATCATTCGGTAGTAGCAATTATTTTGGTGACCTAGAACATGTCAAAACGTGATTTTTACGAAGTATTAGGCGTAAGCCGCGATGCATCAGAGCGCGATATTAAAAAAGCGTACAAACGCTTAGCGATGAAATTCCACCCGGACCGTAACCAGGGTGATGAGACCGCAGCAGATAAGTTTAAAGAAGTAAAAGTAGCGTACGAGATCCTAACCGATTCTCAAAAGAAAGCAGCTTACGACCAATACGGTCATGCAGCCTTTGAACAAGGTGGCATGGGCGGCGGCGGTGGTTTCGGCGGCGGTGGCCAAGGTGACTTCGGCGATATCTTCGGTGACGTATTTGGCGACATCTTCGGCGGCGGTCGTCGTGGTGGCGGTCAACAGCGTGCACAACGTGGTTCAGATCTACGTTACAACATGGAACTTTCTCTAGAAGAAGCGGTTCGTGGTGTTTCTAAAGAAATCGAAGTACCAACACTTGTAGAGTGTGATACTTGTGACGGCAGCGGCGCGAAAGCGGGTTCTTCTGCACAAACGTGTGGCACTTGTCATGGCCACGGCCAAGTACAAATGCGCCAAGGTTTCTTTGCGGTTCAACAGACTTGTCCTACTTGTAACGGTAAAGGCAAGATCATCAAAGACCCATGTAACTCATGTCATGGTCAAGGTCGCAAACAGAAGACGAAAACACTTAACGTTAAGATCCCTGCTGGTGTTGATACTGGCGATCGTATTCGTCTATCAGGCGAAGGCGAAGCGGGAGAGCAAGGCGCTCCAGCTGGCGATCTGTACGTACAAGTACACGTAAAAGAACACAACATCTTTGAACGTGACGGCAACAACCTTTACTGCGAAGTACCAGTAAGCTTCTCTATGGCTGCTCTAGGCGGTGAAGTTGAAGTTCCAACACTGGATGGTCGTGTAAACCTTAAGGTACCAGAAGAGACACAAACGGGCCGTATGTTCCGTATGCGTGGCAAGGGCGTGAAAGGCGTTCGTGGTGGCGGTGTGGGCGATCTAATCGTTAAGCTAGTGGTTGAGACTCCAGTTAAGCTAAGCGCTCGCCAGAAAGAATTACTGCGTGAATTCGAAGAAACCTGTGGTGGTGAAGCGGCAAGCAAGCATAAGCCAAAGTCTGAAGGTTTCTTTAGCGGCGTTAAAAACTTCTTCGATGACCTAACTAAGTAATTAGATTGTTGATACTTTAAGTTGTTGATAAAATTAAAAAACCTGCTCATGTAGCAGGTTTTTTTTGTATCTCAAACCTGGTTCTTTCTCTTTCTCTTTCTCTTCACCTGAAACCCTCATCACACTACATCCAGCAGGCTTCTGGGTATTCGACATTAGCACTGTCGAGAGTGAGCACTTTATGGTTTTGTCCATCGAAGCAGTTGTCTTTATCTTGACCTACTCCCGACTGAGGTGTTGCTGTAATCGTATAGGCAGCAGAAGCCGAACTGGTGACACTGAAAACAAAACGACTCGCTTCGGTATCGCAGATCAAACAATCGCTTCCCGAAACAATACCACTCCAGTCATAACCGCTGTCATAGGCTGCTTCTAGTTCTAATTGAATTCGAGCTATGTCAGCGAGTGCGCTAGTTCGATGTCCAGTCACTACGTGGTTGGTATAGCTCGGATAGGCGATAGCCCCCAAAATCCCAATGATGGCAACCACAATCAATAACTCGATCAATGTCATCCCTTTTACGCGCGTGTTGTTGCTGTTGCATTTATTTTTTCGAATCATCACGAGGACTTCCTTTTCACTTATCTGGCTATTTTTCCTTAGTGTTAGCATGTGCGCAAGGTTGAGTACGGTTGCTCAAGTTATTACATAGGAATTTGGGAAATGACTCGCGGGTTTACGCTATTAGAGCTGCTGATTACTGTAGTGGTGCTTTCAGTGCTACTGGCTGCGGCTGCCCCTAGTTTTAGTTCTTTGTTGGCTTCTTCTAAACTGCAGCGCTTAGCCCCTGAGGTTCATAGTTTTCTTATTACTGCCCGATCAGAAGCGGTCACTCGTAACCAAGAGCTTTATGTTTTGTTCTTGGTTTCAGGTGCCTTAGGTGGAACCGAAAGTTCTGATGGTGATTGGGATATGGTGTTGAGCAGTTCAACATTTTACGTTTCTGATAATGTACTTATGCATCTTGATGGTTCGGCATATAGAGGTATAAAAGTAGACTTTAATTTCTCCAATAGTACTTCAATTGCGATCGATAACGTCAGGGGACGTTTTCGAGACGGTAATGTTTCACTCGCCTCCACGAATGCGCTGTCGGATGTACTTTCAATCATCGCATCGAAAACGACAGGGCGGATCCGAATTTGCAGCAGTGACCCAAACAGCGATGGGCGCAATAGCATAGGTCATTATGGTTATGAGATCTGTGGCTAGGAGTGTTCAAGGTAGTACCTTGGTCGAAATGTTAGTGGCCTCTGTGATCGGTGTGATTGTTATCGGTACTATCGGCTCGGTATTTGTTACCAACCAACGTTTGAGTTCAGAAAAGAGCTTGGAGCTGCTCTTATCTCAGAACCTATTCGCTACTACTCAAATGATGAAAGAGGAGCTCTGGCGAGCCGGTTATGATGCAGACTCTGGACAATCAGTGAAGCTATCGGGCGCTGCCAATACGATTTATACCTTTCAATCCAGTGCCAGTGAATCTTACGTTGGTTTTGTTTATCGACAAAACAGCGCATCTTCGGCCTATCGAAACATTGTCTATCAATTTAAGGGTAATAAGCTGAACTATTGCCAAGAAGAATCTTCTTATTTATTAGATATCACTCAGATTACGTCATCTGGTTTGGGAGCAATGACATGTGAAAGTTTGTTTTTCGAAAAGCAAATAGAAGTAGAACTTTTTTTGGTTTCTGTAACTGAGTTATCTAACAGTCTGGCAACCTCGCAAAGAGTCGATATCGCTCTAGAAGCTTCTCTTGTGAATGCAGATGAAAGTCAGAGAGTAGTGACTTCAGTGGTACAAAGGAATTGGCAATGATGCGATTAAAGCAAAATGGAGCGGTAACACTACTTCTAGTCAGTATTCTATTGATTGGTGTGCTGATCGTTTCTCTTGGTAGCTTTAAAACCACTTTTTACCAAATAAAGCGTGCTCAAAACGAGGTTCAAGCTCGCAAAGAACATTGGACCGCCGAGGGGGGATTGGAGTGTGGTCTAAGCGTTATTATTGAAAACAGCAGTACCGCGATCCCAGGTGATCTCCTGGATTCCTGTAGCAACAAGCTTTCTTCATTAGATAAATCATCCGATAACGCTAATATCCTTGTCTCAACCGCCAACAGAACATCGATTAATAAAGAAATTCGATTTTCTAATGATTCGGGTTTGGGGGCCATACAAGCAATATCGGCTCTCGAAATTATTTCCGAGGACATCATGGATATCGACCCTGAACTCAGTGAAACCAGTAACAACGGTGTATATGAGTGTGTGGCAGTTCGGTTTTTCGACTCTGTTATACACACCAAAGGTACAGGGGGGAGCTTAACCACCGTTTCTAATCCTGAGAATGCACCTGCAGATTTTAGCGCTTGTAAAGATGCGGTAACTGACTTGAGTGAGAGCGCAACGATTACCGCATCGGGTAGTGATCCTAGCGGTGCTTTTATGAGTGATTACGTTCATGACACCAATCTAAATGGTTTCGAAAACTACTTCGGGGTAAAGAAAACAACGGACAATATCAACGCCCTTAAAAGTAATGAATATGAGGTAATAAACCTATTAGAGACGGATTCTCACGGGAATACCGTGCATGTAGATTTCGATTCAAACACAAATAAATACGTGGGCAAGGAGTGCAGTACTCGAATCAATGATGCCTTTTCAGCTGGTAAAACTAAGGTGTGGGTCATTGGGGACTGTGTAGTTTGGCACCCAGCCATTAATATTGTGGATAGTGCAGGAACGATCACACCACGATCTTTAGTGGTCGAAAATGGGATTTTCGCAAATGGAAACGCCAGTGTACTTGATGGTGCTTTTTATCACTTGAATGACATGAGTGTCTTCAAGGACGCTTCAGGTGCTGAAAAAAACACGGACTTTCTTGCTGATAGTTGGGATAAGTTACCAGCAACGATGGATTACTCTTTATTGGTTGAAGAAAATAGTACCTATATAGCTAACGCTTCCTTCTTCCCTAAAGGAGGCATATTTTTGGATTCAATCGGGGGGCTTTCTACGATTAAAGGCTCGATGAATCTAGATTATCGAGGAGAATACAACCCGCATGATGAACCTGTCGAAATACAGTGGAAAAAGGGCTCATGGAGTGATTTCTAACCAGCGTGGTTTTAGTTTACTTGAAGTACTTATCTCTTTTCTACTGGTGGGCGTGGCCGCGTTAGGCATGGTCAAGCTGCAGACCTACACTGAGCAGAAAGCCGACTATGCGATTCAGAGTATCGAAGCGCTGCATTTTGCAGAAAGGCAGATGGAGTATTATCGAACTCGGGCGTCTAATGCGAGTGGGGCGGTAGGTTTAATTCCTTTTTCAGAACTAAATCAGGCGAGTCATTGTCTCAACACAGCAAGTTCAGATCCTTTATCCGGTTTGTCGGGGTCTGCCTATGCCATGACTTGTGAAGTGACTAATGCAAACGGTGCTCTGTCTAGCGCATTAAAAAGCATTACTGTCACAATTGCATGGCAAGATCGTATGAACCACGCACAAAGTATTTACCTCGAAACTATGCTCTCCAAATACAGTGAGTTTGATTGACCCTCAAGCAAACGTTTACTGCATGCCAAGGCTCATGCTACCCCTTTTACTGATAATTTTCACTCCTCGGACATTGTTTACGTGCTAGTTAAAACTCTGTATATGGAATGGTGTTTTTTATGTTTTTATATTGTTGTGGTTGTATGGTATTTTTGCAAAATATGTCTCCATTTATGGAAAATTAGGTGGAATCTTGTGCTTTTTAACAACGACTTTAATAGAATATGTGCTGTACCAATAGGCCGTGGTCAAAACTTATATTAGGCCTAAACAAAACAACATCACATATGGAGTTACAATGAGTAACCAAGCCGTAAAAAAAGCACCATCGACTGAGAAGATCAGTGGTATGGACCGCTTTCTAAACTTCATTGAACGCGCCGGCAACAAAATTCCAGATCCAGCAATCCTGTTCTTCTGGGCTCTAGTTATTGTATGGGTAGCATCTGCACTTTTATCGAATCTTTCATTCGACTTAATCAACCCTCAAACGGGTGCTGCTCTTGAAGTAAACAACCTACTAACTGGTGAAGCGCTTGCTAGCTTCCTAGCGAATATGGTTACCACGTTCACAGGCTTCGCACCTCTAGGCATCGTACTTGTTGCTATGCTAGGTGTTGGCGTTGCAGACTCTTCAGGCTTCATTACGACTGGCCTTAAGAAGATGCTTAACTTCACGCCAGCTAAGCTACTAACGCCGATGCTAATCTTGGTTGCTATCGTGTCTCACACAGCAGCTGATGCAGGTTACGTTCTAGTAATCCCTCTTGGCGGTATCATCTTCCACGCTGCGGGTCGTCACCCTCTAGCGGGTATTGCAGCAGCGTTTGCTGGTGTATCAGGTGGTTTCTCAGCGAACTTTATCCCTTCAGGTATTGATCCGCTACTAGCTGGTTTCACTCAAACAGCGGCAAACGTTCTTGACCCTGCATATGTGATCAACCCTCTAGCGAACATCTTCTTTACTGGTTTGTCTTCAATTCTAATTGTGGCAATTGGTTGGTACGTTACAGAGAAAATTATCGAGCCTCGTCTTGCTAATACGCCTGTAGATGAAGATGCAGAACAAGCACCTGATCTAGGTACGTTCACAGCCATTGAATCTAAAGCATTCAAATTCGCTGGTTGGGCAATGGTTGCCGGTATTGGTCTGCTTATCGCGGCTCTAATGCCTGAAAACTCAGCACTTCGTTCACCTGAAGGCGAATTAACGGCGTTCTCAGCACCAGTAATGAAGTCTATCGTTCCTCTGATCTTCATCCTGTTTATTATTCCGGGTATCGTCTACGGCCGTGTAGCGGGTACATTCAAGAATAGTAATGATGTTATCAAAGCAATGTCTGAGACGATGGCAACGATGGGCGCATACATTGTAATGTCGTTCTTCTGTGCTCAGTTCCTATCTGCATTCGCTCAATCAAACATCGGTACTATGCTGGCACTTTACGGTGCTGAAGGCTTGAAAGCGATGGACCTTCCAGGTGAAGCAACGGTTGTTGGTATGATTCTACTAACGGCTGCAGTTAACCTTCTTGTTGGTTCTGCTTCAGCTAAGTGGGCACTGATTGGTCCTATCCTAGTTCCAATGCTAATGGTTGTGGGTATCTCTCCTGAGCTATCTCAAGCGGCTTACCGTGTAGGTGACTCAGTGTCTAACATCATCTCTCCACTAATGGTGTTCTTCCCACTGGTTGTTGTTTACTGTCAGCGCTACGTTAAGTCGACAGGTATCGGTACTCTAGCTTCTCTAATGATGCCATTCTCGATTGCGATGTTAATCGGTTGGTCTATCTTCTTGCTAGCTTACTGGGCTCTTGGTATCCCACTAGGTATCCAAGCACCTTATACTTACACAATGTAAGATTGAACTAAGCAAAACTAAGCTTTATTCATTGCTAAGCCCGCACCGAAATGTGCGGGCTTTTTTTCGCTATTTTTTCCGTTTTTTATATCCAAGGTTTTTATATCCAAAACTTTCTATATCCAAAACTTTTTATATTCAAAATAAAGGCACTCAGCTTATACTCCGGATTACGGCTAATTGTTGGCCGGTAAATTTAGGAAATCCAAGCCACATGAAAATTCTGCTTTTAGTAGGGTTAATTGTTTTAAATGGTCTGTTTGCCATGTCTGAGATTGCATTGGTAGCAGCAAAAAATAGTCGGCTGAAACGCTTAGCCAAAAAACACCGCTCCGCTCAGGTTGCTCTTGATCTCAAAGAAAACCCAACCCGCTTCCTCTCTACAATCCAAATCGGTATCACGGTAATCGGCCTACTCAGCGGGATTGTGGGTGAGGCGACGCTATCGGCTCCACTAGCCGTTCAACTTGAACTGTGGGGAGTAGACCCAACACAAGCGAACATCTTGTCTACTGCGGTTGTGGTGGTAGGTATTACTTATTTCGCTATCGTTGTCGGTGAGTTGGTACCAAAGCGTTTTGCTCAGTCTCAAGCTGAAAACATTGCTGTGTTAGTCGCGCTGCCAATCTTCTGGTTATCTAAAATCGCGACGCCGTTTGTGTTTGCGTTGTCGGCTTCAACGGAAGGTATTCTTAAGTTGATGGGCCGAGGCGGTGAAGAAGATAGCGTTACCGAAGATGATATCCATGCACTTGTGAAAGAGGGCTCAGAATCGGGTGTGATTGAACGCGGCGAACAAGAGATGATTCGTAATATCTTGCAGCTTGATGATCGTCTTGTGAGCTCATTGATGACTCCGCGTCGAGACATCGACTTTCTGGATGTCGACCAACCCGTTGAGCAGATATTAAAGAAACTGCGTTCATCAAAACACAGTGTGTTTCCATTGTGCCAAGATCACCTCAATAAAGTGGTGGGTACAGTGTCAGCCAAAGCCTTGCTGAATCAGGCGGGCAATCTAAGCATTCAAGTGATCATGGGGCTGTCTCGCTCGCCGATCTATGTTCCAGAATCGATGAAAGCTCTGCGTCTACTTGGCTACTTTAAAGAGTCGGGCACCGAGATGGCATTCATTGTCGACGAGTATGGCGATGTTCAAGGTCTTGTGACTCATTACGATATTCTTGAGGCGATTGCTGGCGAGCTATCGAATAATCCGAACGATCTTTGGACCGAGCAAGTGGAAGACGGTTTGTTGGTGGATGGATTGATTCCTATCAGTGAACTGAAAAACCGTTTAGAGCTATCGGATTTTGAGGGCGAAAGCGAGAGCTTCCAAACGCTGAATGGCCTTGTGACATGGTTAATAGGGCGCTTACCGGATGCAGGCGAAGTTGTTCAATACCAGCAGTGGCAGTTTGAAATTATCTCTGTTGAGAACAATCGCATTGTGAGTATCAAAGCGACGCCAATAGCTGATGACATAGAAGACGCTAATAGCTAACAGTTCGACCAACCAGCAAGCGGCAATGGTTCATTGTCTGTTGTTGTCTATTACCTCTTTATTGTTCATTATCTCTAAGATTAGGTATGCTTCACCGCATACTTATTTTCGTTTTTATCCTTTGTTTCTGGAGTTCCCTTTGTCAGACCATCAATTCACCCCTCAAGATGAAATCTTCATGCGACGCGCCATTGAGGTAGCTAAGCAAGCAGAGAGCGAGGGAGAGGTTCCTGTTGGTGCAGTATTAGTAAAAGATGGGGAGATTATCTCTGAAGGATGGAACCGTTCGATTGGCAGCCACGATGCTACGGCACACGCAGAAATTGAAACCTTGCGTAAAGCCGGTCAAACCTTAGAAAACTATCGGCTACTCGATACCACTTTATACGTTACGCTAGAGCCTTGCCCAATGTGCGCAGGTGCCTTGCTACACAGCCGAGTAAAGCGCATTGTGTTTGGTGCTCCAGACTTAAAAGCAGGCGCTGCAGGTACAGTGTTGAATTTGTTTGAAAGCCAAGCCTCATACCACTATGCCGACGTTGAACATGGTTTGTTAGAGGAAGAGTGCCGTGAGCAATTACAAGCGTTTTTCAAGCGTCGTAGAAAAGAGATAAAAGAGAAGCGAAAGCAAGAACGTCTGTTGGAAGAGCAGCGTTTAGAAGCAGAGATGAAGGCTGGCAATAAGAAATAGCAGCGTACTTTCGGCACTCTCTATCGCAAGAGTGCCAAGCAAACTGACTGAGTAACTACATTTACTCAGCAATCATCTGCATGAAAGCGCGATTGCGCCAAATGATCTTCTTCTTATTATTTGAAAGCATACGCTTACGACGGTTTGCAGCAACGGTCTTATCAAGGCGTTTCGATTTCAGTTTCTTCATCATTTCAATGATTTCCTATTTGTCGTCTGACTTTTTAGTTTGGACTAACGATTTAATTATAGTGTTATTCGTTTGTTTGGCCTGTCGCACGCTTGGCTTAAATAGAAGAGCAGTTCTAGTCTAAAGCCAGCATTGCAGTGCAACAGAGCATAATCTTGATTGTGGTGTGCCGTTGTAAGGTTCGATTGTTACTGCAATATGACACTCTAGATCTCATCATCATTTTCTTGCCTGCTTCCCTTATCCCTTAGTGACGAAAGAAGAGTCGAAAAAAGACAATAAAAAAGAGCAATGCTAGATGGCATTGCTCTTTTGGGTTTTACTGTGAAGGCTCAGAACTGCTTACTGTCGACTGAGCTGCGCTGATACTCGATTCAGCACCTGAGGTTTCTAAAGGTGGGATCACCACCAAACCTTCAAGGGTCGCTTCTTGTTCTTTATTGCGCTTATTTACATGGCCAATAATGCTTTGGTAATAACGGCGAATGTTTTCAACGTAGTTTCTCGCTTCATCACCACGCGCATACCCATATCGAGTTTGGCTGTAGTACTTCTTCTGTCTTAACAGAGGTAATCTGTCTTTCACATCGCCCCAAGCATCAGGATCTCCTCCTTGTGCCTTCGTGAGGCGACGCGCGTCCATCATGTGCCCGTAACCGACATTGTATGAAGCAAGTGCAAACCAGATCTTTTCGTGTTGAGTGATTGAATCTGGTACTCGGTTCACGATACGACGCAGGTACTCAACACCGCCTTGTACCGACTGGTTCGGGTCGAGACGGTTGGTTACCCCAACACTCTTCGCGGTGGGCAGTGTCAACATCATCATGCCACGAACACCCGTTGGTGAGCGCGCAACAGGGTTCCAGTGTGATTCTTGGTAGGCCAAAGCGGCAATCAAGCGCCAATCAAATTCTTGAGAGTACCTTTGAAATAGCGGCGACCATTTTGGCAACTTGCTGTCCAGTGCGCGGATAAAGGCACGAGTATCAACGTAGTCAAAAGTGCCGATGTGGCCGATGTATTTCTCTTCTAGTGAAGCCAGTTCACCAGACTGTTTTAGGTTACCGAAGAACTCAATCAGCAAAGCATACAGGCTTTCATCTTCCGATCTATTTAGGTACCAAGAGATAGGTTGGTCTTCTGTCAGCTCAAATGCCAAGGCAACATCTGGGTACAAACGTTGCGCCAGTGATAGCTCGATAGAGTCGGCCACTGTGAATAAACGTTCGCCTGTTGATACTTCTTTTAGCAGGTCATTGATGTCTGCATTGCCAACCGCGTCATAGATGAAGTCATCGTGCGTTTTCTGCAGCAGTTTGAGTGTTGGTTCAAAGTGTGAGTCTTTCACCACAACCAAAGATGGCGTTAATGTGTCAGTAGACGCCGCCTCTTCTGATTCAGTTTGTGCTTTAACAAAGTCAGCCTGACGCTCATTCTCGAAATTGATCAGTTGTTCAAGGTTTCTCGGTCGCCACTGGCCTTTTTTGTATACGACCTGTTGGCTTACGTAGTAATAAGCAGGTGCGGCGCGATAAGCTCGTGTCAGTTTGTTGTTTTGCGTTAAGCCGGTCGCGATAAGATCGATTTCGCCTTTCTGCAGTGCAGGGAACAAGCCAGACAAACGGTAAGCGGGTTTAACCTCAAGCTTTACACCAAGCTCCTGCGCAAATTCACGAGCTAATTCGTAATCCAAGCCAGCAGGACCATCAGGACCGATGTAATAAGAGAGTTGGTTATTTAGGGTGCCGACACGAAGAACGCCACGATCTCGTATCTGCTCAAGGACACTTTTAGGTTCAGATTCAATCTGGCATCCAGCCAACCCAAATAGGGCGATGGCGAGCAGAAGGAACTTAGACGAAAAGATGAGCGTAAATTTAGGCATCAAAATGAAATCTCGAAAAGTGGAAGCTCCTTTATACCAAACCCCGCAAGGCTGGCAAAGCAGGTTTAATTAAACAGTTGTAAAAGTGGTGATAAATGCAGCAAAAGTACCATTTACGCAGAAAGTTAAAAAAAATCACGCAAACGGTTGCTTTTGGTGTTACGTCACAAAAAGAAATGCTTTATAATGCGCTCGCATTGAAGAGGTGGGATCGGCATAGGTTTTTAAACCTTCGGGAATAGCTTCGAAGAAAACAGTTAGGTTTTTCCTTTAACCCACTGAATTTATTCCAATACTACCTTAATCAACTGCATAAGAGACGTAAGCACATGAGAATTTTGCGTGGCTCCCCAGCTCTATCTGAGTTTCGTGTTAACAAGCTTTTAGAGCTTTGTCGTGAATTAAGCTTACCTGTAACAGGTATTTACGCTGAGTTTGCCCACTTTGCTGATCTAACGGCAGACCTAGATGAGTCTGAAGTTGAGAAGCTAGAAAAGCTACTGACTTACGGTCCAACGATTGAAGAGCATGAACCTGAAGGTTTACTGCTGCTTGCAACGCCACGCCCAGGCACTATCTCGCCTTGGTCTTCAAAATCAACAGATATCGCACACAACTGCGGACTGGCTAAAGTGTCACGTCTAGAGCGCGGTACTGCTTTCTACATTGAAACCTCTGCTGAACTTTCTGAACTTCAACTTGTTGAGCTGAAAGCAATCCTGCACGACCGTATGATGGAAGTGGTTTTCACTGACTTCGAATCAGCGGCGGCACTATTTACCGTTGCTGAGCCTGCTCCTTATGCGGAAGTTGACCTATTAACTGGCGGACGTAAAGCGCTTGAAAAAGCAAACGTTACCCTAGGTCTTGCACTTGCAGAAGATGAGATTGATTACCTTCTTGAAAGCTTCACTGAGAAGCTAGGTCGTAACCCGACGGACATCGAGCTAATGATGTTTGCACAAGCGAACTCAGAGCACTGTCGTCATAAGATCTTTAACGCTGATTGGACTATCGATGGCGTTAAGCAAGAAAAATCATTGTTCAAGATGATTAAGAACACCTTTGAAACGACACCAGAACATGTTCTGTCTGCTTATAAAGATAACGCAGCGGTAATGACAGGTTCTGAAGTTGGTCGTTTCTTCCCAGATCCAGAAACTCGCCAGTACAGCTACCACCAAGAAAAAACACACATCTTGATGAAAGTTGAAACGCACAACCACCCAACGGCAATCTCACCGTGGCCAGGTGCATCGACAGGTTCAGGCGGTGAAATCCGTGATGAAGGCGCAACCGGTATTGGTGGTAAGCCAAAAGCGGGTCTTGTTGCTTTCTCTGTATCTAACCTTAAGATCCCGAACTTCGTTCAACCTTGGGAAACTGACTTTGGCAAGCCAAGCCGTATCGTGACTGCTTTGGATATCATGCTTGAAGGTCCTCTTGGTGGTGCGGCATTCAACAACGAATTTGGTCGTCCAAACCTACTTGGTTACTTCCGTACTTACGAAGAGAAAGTAAACTCTCACGCAGGTGAAGAAGTGCGTGGTTACCACAAACCAATCATGCTAGCTGGTGGTCTTGGCAACATCCGTGATGAGCACGTTCAGAAGAAAGAGATCCCAGTAGGTGCAAGCCTAATCGTTCTTGGTGGTCCTGCGATGAACATCGGCCTTGGTGGCGGTGCGGCATCTTCAATGGATTCTGGTTCTTCTTCTGAAGATCTTGATTTCGCTTCTGTACAACGTGAAAACCCAGAAATGGAGCGTCGTTGTCAGGAAGTTATCGACCGTTGTTGGCAGTTAGGTGATGCGAACCCAATCGCATTCATCCACGATGTGGGCGCGGGCGGTATCTCGAACGCACTTCCTGAGCTAGTAGACGATGGCGAGCGTGGCGGTATCTTTAACCTACGTGACGTACCAAACGATGAGCCGGGCATGAGCCCACTTGAGATCTGGTGTAACGAATCTCAAGAGCGTTATGTAATGGCGGTTGCTGATAAAGACATGGCAACGTTCGACGCGATTTGTAAGCGTGAACGTGCACCGTACGCAGTGGTTGGTAAAGCAACTGAAGAACGTGATCTGAAATTAGAAGATTCACACTTCGACAACACGCCAATCGACATGCCAATGGACATCCTATTAGGTAAAACACCTAAGATGCACCGTGACGCGAAAACGCTAAAAGCTAACAACCCTGCGATTGACCGTTCTGGCATCGAGATGAACGAAGCGGTTGACCGTGTTCTTCGCTTGCCAACAGTCGCTGAGAAAACATTCCTTATCACCATCGGTGACCGCTCGGTAACAGGCCTTGTAGCTCGTGACCAAATGGTTGGTCCATGGCAGGTTCCTGTTGCTAACTGCGCAGTAACAGCGGCAAGCTACGACTCTTACCACGGTGAGGCTATGTCTCTTGGTGAGCGTACGCCAGTGGCACTTCTAGACTTCGGCGCATCGGCTCGTCTAGCGGTTGGTGAAGCAATTACTAACATCGCAGCGACCAACATCGGCGATATCAAACACATTAAACTGTCGGCTAACTGGATGTCTCCAGCAGGTCACCCAGGTGAAGATGCAGGTCTTTACGAAGCGGTTAAAGCGGTTGGTGAAGAACTATGTCCAGCTCTGGGTCTAACTATCCCAGTGGGTAAAGACTCAATGTCGATGAAGACTAAGTGGGAAGAGAATGGCGAGCAGAAAGAAGTAACGTCTCCGCTATCTCTTGTTATCACTGCGTTTGCACGTGTTGAAGATGTTCGTAAGACGATTACTCCTCAGCTTCGCACCCCTGATAACCTTGAAGGACTAGGTAATACAAGCCTAGTTCTTATCGACCTAGGTAACGGCAAAAACCGTATGGGTGCAACAGCACTTGCACAGGTTTACAAGCAGCTTGGTGACAAGCCAGCAGACGTAGACAACGCAGCGCAACTAAAAGGTTTCTACGAAGGCGTTCAAGCACTTGTAGCGAACGACCAAGTTGTCGCTTACCACGATAAAGGCGATGGTGGTCTATTCGTAACGCTAGCAGAAATGGCATTCGCAGGTCACTGTGGTGTTAATGCAAACATTGAAGCGTTAGGTGAAGACACGCTAGCAGCACTGTTCAACGAAGAGCTAGGTGCAGTAATCCAAGTCCGTAACGACGACCTAGACGCAGTACTTTCTACTCTTGCAGCTAACGGTCTAGAAGCATGTTCTCATGTGATTGGCAGCGTTGTTGGTGAAGGGGAAGCTTCTGATGAGCTAGTGATTAAGTCAGGCGCAGACGTTGTAATCCAACGTAACCGTACTGAACTACGTACTATCTGGGCTGAGACAACGCACAAGATGCAAGGTCTGCGTGATAACCCAGTATGTGCTGACCAAGAACACGAAGCGAAGAAAGACAACTCGGACCCAGGTCTGAACGTGAAACTGAGCTTTGACGTAAACGAAGACATCGCAGCACCGTTCATCAACACAGGTGCTAAGCCTAAGATGGCGATTCTACGTGAGCAGGGTGTTAACTCTCACGTTGAAATGGCAGCAGCATTCGACCGTGCAGGCTTCGAAGCAACTGATATTCACATGAGCGACATCCTAACAGGTCAAGCGGTACTAGAAGAATACAACGGCCTTGTGGCATGTGGTGGCTTCTCTTACGGTGATGTACTAGGTGCTGGTGAAGGTTGGGCGAAGTCGGTTTTGTTTAATGACTCGACTCGTGACCAGTTTGAAAACTTCTTCAAGCGTGAAGATACCTTCTCTCTAGGTGTGTGTAACGGTTGTCAGATGCTGTCGAATCTACGTGAACTTATCCCAGGTGCGGAGTACTGGCCACGTTTCGTTCGCAACGAATCTGAGCGCTTTGAAGCACGTTTCAGCCTAGTAGAAGTTCAGAAGTCAGATTCTGTATTCTTCAACGGCATGGAAGGTTCTCGTATGCCAATCGCTGTTTCTCACGGTGAAGGCCGCGTAGAAGTACGTGATAACGACCACCTAAACGCGATTGAAAACTCAGGTACGGTTGCTCTACGTTACGTTGATAACAACGGTAACCAAACGCAGCAATACCCGAATAACCCGAATGGTTCGCCAAACGCTATCACAGGTTTAACAACGACTGACGGCCGCGTGACAATTATGATGCCTCACCCAGAGCGTGTATTCCGTACTGTTGCTAACTCTTGGTCTCCAGAAGGTTGGGGCGAGAATGGTGCTTGGATGCGTATGTTCCAAAACGCACGTAAGAATGTGGGTTAATTGAAAACGATTTAAACAGTGTTATCGGGACAATAACCACAAGCGCAGATCGAAAGGTCTGCGCTTTTTTTGGTGGTGAGTGTGGTGTAGGGATCACCGTATAGTGGATGTGTGTATAACAAACTTTTGGACAGAAATGAGTTTTGGAAAATCAAACATTAGCAAATGACTAATAACTTCAGGTATGACAAATAACTAAACCTGATAGAAAAACTGCCACCAAAGAGCAAAAGACAAGACCTGACCCTATTGTTTTTTGTACGCAAAAAAACAGCAGTCAGTGATAGGGTTTAATCGCCAAATAAATTCTACGCAAACTACCATTTTCATGCCGGGCTAAATGACATGGTTCAGCATGCACTCCCAAGGGCCTCAAAGGGAAGATTGAGCACCTTCTGCCCATTTGGTCAGCTTTAAATCGTCCAAAATAAGCAGCACGCAAGGCACAACAATTGACGCTAGTAACGTAGCCGAGACTAAGCCAAACGCAATACTGGCAATTAACGGGATCAGAAATTGCGCTTGCGTACTGGTTTCGGTTAACAGTGGAAGCAATCCTGCAAATGTGGTTAACGAGGTGATAAATATCGCTCTAAATCGGTCACGTACCGCCTCTCGACAAGCGTCTATCAAGCGCTCGCCTTGGGCGATATTCTTCTTAATAAAATTGACCAACAGAATGTTATCGTTAACGACGATACCCGCTAAGGTAGCAAAGCCAACCAAGCTTGGAATAGTCAAATCGAACCCCATGCCCAAGTGCCCCCATACCACACCAATCCAGCCCATAGGGATTGCCAGCAGCACAGCAATCGGTTGAGTGTAGCTTTGTAACAGGAACACTAAAATAAGATAAATCCCCACCACGCCAAGAGCAAAGAAGGTCGCCAGCGAGGAGCCCGTATCTGAGCTTTCTTTATCCTGACCTTGCGAGGTGAAGGTGATGTCTGGGAATTTGTGTTGAGTTTGCGAGACAAATTCGCTATTGAACTGCAGCATGATTTCACGCGCATTGGCAACCCGCGTATCGATATTGCCTTGCACAACCACAGTGTTCATCCCATTAATGCGGTGAATTCGCGAGAAGGCTTGTTTTCTGTCAAACGTCGCAACACTTGATAATGGAACTAGGGTTCCATTGCCTGCAGTCACCATCAAGTTATTCAACTCATACAGGCTAGCTTGGTGCGTAAACTCATCCAGTCTCACACTAATATCCACCAGCTCGCCTTGTTGGAAAACCGTCAGATCAGTACTGCCTTTTACCGCGCTGCGCAGCGTTTGAGCAATGTTGGAAGCATTAACTCCCATCACGCCAGCTTCATCTTTAAGGTTAACGTGAAATTCGGTTCTGCCCTCACGCAGATCGGTGGAGAGGTTATAGACACCGTCAAATCCCTTCAACCATTTCACCAGCGAGCGGCTGACTTGATTGAGCTCTTGTAACGACTCACCCTGAACCCGAATATCAATGCCATTGCCAGCAATGCCCCGTTCTTTATCGGTAAACTTGAGTGAAACCACATCCGCCGTAGGGCCTACTTTTTGTTTCCAATCTTGGATCAGATCTTTAATGCTCTGCTGCCTAAATTGCGCTGGCAATAGATCGGCACTGACGGTTGCCATATGCGGCCCCGACTCATTAGCATCAGCATTTGAGTTGAACATGATCGTGGTGCTCGCGACCAAAGGTTTTGAGCTTGGGTATTTCTCTGCGTATTCTTGGTTGAGTTCATCAAGCGCGTTTGAAACCTTCTCCACCACCGCCTCTGTCTGGCTCAGTAAACTGCCTTGAGGGAGCAAGATACGCGCCTGCAGCACATCACTTTCCAAGGCAGGCATGGCTTTGAATTTCAGCCAACCTGACGAAATGGAAGCGGTTGAAATCATCACCACCATCACCAATATCCCTACTGAAAGATAAGGTGCATTCATCGCCTTGACACTCACTGGCACAAAGAATCTGTCTCTGATGTTTTCAAAACCGGCAATGAACTTGTCCCGTATAGGATTAGAGCGAGATTCAGTATGGCTATGTGCCAAATGAGACGGCAAGATCAAGAAAGCTTCTATCAGACTAACAAGCAAGGTAATCAATAACACGATGGGAATATAGCGTAGTACTTCGCCCATCTTGCCTGTGAGAAACATCAGCGGCCCTATCACCATGATGGTGGTAGCAAACGATGCAATCACACCTGGGAAGACTTGTTTGGTACCTTCAACTGCAGCGTCAAACGCGGGTAGCCCTTGTTGCCTCTTGGCAGCGATGTTTTCTGCAATGATCAACGAGTCGTCCATTAGCAGACCAATCGCGACAATCAGCCCGGCCAGCGTCATCATATTCAGGGTATAACCGAGAAGTTGTATCGCAAAAATGGCGCCAAGGAATGAAACCGGCAGCCCCATGGTGACCCAAAAGCTAAAGCGAATATTAAAAAACGCCCACAACATCAAAAATGCCAGTGCTAATCCCTGTGCGCCATTGCTGGTGAGGATTCTCAGACGCTCAATAATATTGGTGCTGGAATCTTGGGTGATGGTTAAAGCGACGCCTTCAGGGGCTCTCGCCTGTTCTTTTTCAACGATGCTGACGATCGCATCTTTGACCGTTAAGGTATCTTGAAATTGCGTTTTGGACACCTGAAGCAAAGCGGCACGCTGACCATTGAACAGGATTTGATTTTCATCGCTAGTGAACTTCTGCTGAATAACGGCAACATCACCGAGGCGAACCTGAGTCCCCGTCTCACTGGATTTAATCACGATATTTTCGAAGTCTCTGACGTTGCTGCCTAAGTGGTCGAAGCGGACGCTGATCTCTTCCAAGTCATTACTAAATACGCCAGCAGGAGTGCTGATACTTTGCTGTTGTACTAGATTGGACAAGTCGGACACACTCAGGCCGTACTGCTGCAACTTCCACTGCGATACGCGAATTTCTATTTCTTGATCCGCAAAACCGCTCACGGTCACCTGAGCGATCAATGGGCTCTCTTTTAACTTGTGCTTAATTTGTTGGGCATAGAGATATAAGTCCCTATCTGACATATTGCCGGTAATCGCGACACTGGCCACCGTTGCCACTCGGTCCAGTTTCGACACCGTGATCTGCTCAACTCGATCCGGAAAATCACTGATGGCGTTAACCTGCTGCTGAATATCGCTGGTTAAAGTGTCAATGTCTTCATCATCGCCGATTTCCACATTGGCGATGACCAAACTCTCTCGGGCATCACAGCTTAACTCTTTAATTCCACTCAGCTTATCGAGAGAATCTTCCAACGGGTAACACACTTCTTCCATCATCTCAAAAGGTGACGCGCCCGGATAAACGATCCGAACCTCAATATTTTTGGTCGGCGTCAACGGAAAAGTGTCTTTCTGCAGTTTGGGCAAGGCAAAAGCCCCTAACAGCAGTACCGCCATCATCAGGACATTGGCGCCAGTGGTGTGCCGAGCAAAAAAAGCGATCATAATTTGCCCTCTTTCTGAATCGCGTTTAGGGCTTTAAATCCGCTCTGCGTATCCAACCAAAGGCCGATTTTCTCATCCGGTTGCGGTTGTAAAGCCATCCCCTCAACGGCGGGTGAAAGTTTACTTAGCACAACCACATCACCGAATTCCACGCCAGATTTGATCACCGCAACCTGCCCTTGGACGAAATCTATCCTGACAGGTTTGCTTTTCAGTTTACCTTCAGAGACAGTGTAAACTTTACCATCATGGATGGCGTTTATCGGTAGCAAGACTTGTTGCTCCATCATTGGTGCTTTAATCGTGACTTTAACGAAAGTCCCACGAATAAGTGGTGGCTTCTCCCCGGGAATGGCTTGCTGATAGGGCTGATTTACTTGTGCAACCAGGCTTTGGCTTTGAGTCTGAGCATCGATTTCACCGCCGGAGCGGCTGATCTCGGCAGGCCAAGTAATTACTTTATCGCCTGCTTGGAGCTCGACTGTCGCGCTCAAGTTGCTATGAACATCTTCGTCAAGCGAGTCAAAGCGATTGGAATTTCTTAGCGGACGCATTTTACCAAGCGGAAACTGCGCGCGAACCTCAACGGCATCAATGTCATCCGCTTTGAGCAGCAATTCCCCCTTGTTGACATACTCGGCGAGTCCAACCAAGGTTTCGACAATGCGAATATCAAATGGGGCTTTAATTACGGTTTGTTCGAGATCTCGGTTTGCAAGTGCTAGTTCCGTTTGCAAAACCTTTTGCTGCGCTTGATTAATTGCCAGTTGGTTTTTCTGTGTCTGGAGCTGTTGCTGGCTGCTGAGCAAGTCTTTGGTCGCGCGGTCTTTCTCTGTTTTGGAGATATGCCCGGTTTCACTCAATTTGATTGAGCGGGCATATTCTGACTGTTGTACCTCAAACTCTTTCTCTGCAATCTTGAGCGAATCGATAATGGTCTGATTCGTTAGCATTAGCACTTCAAGCTCAGCTTGCAAACGGGCAATAGTAAGTTGATAAGCGGTGGGGTCAATTCTAAGGAGTTCGCTGTCTTTGCGGATAATAGCGCCCGTTTTGTATTGCTCAGAAACCCACACAACCGCGCCGTCAAGTTCAGACTGTGCCTGCCAGTCTTGAACAGACTCGGTATGTCCATATCCGATGGCAGAAGGTTGGATATTTCGCGGCTCGACTTTCAACACCCGAACCACCTTTTTAGCAGCCGTATTACTCGCATTAGGCGGTTCAGCCTTCATCCCTGGTGCGATCACCAATAACGCGATGCCCAACAAAACAGGAGGAACAAACAGAGCCCTTTGTAACCAGCTATACCTAGTCATAGCGATTCCCTTACTATATATTAGCTTTTCCTTAAGCAAAAGGTAGCACACCAACATAAGCGGATTTGCTTCCTTGATCTCAAAATAAGTCAGGCCTCACAAATGGAGGCCTGATTGAATTGAGCTACTGATTGTTTTTGCCTTTGCCCATGGTATTTTTGGGGTTCACCATGCCTTGATGAGCATTAAACTCTTGTTGAGAGATAGCGCGATCCGCGTTGCTATCTAACGAAGCAAAACTGTGGCTTTGATTGATATTTTTCAACGTACGTCCCTCTTCTGCTCGCTGGGCAATACGTTCTGAGCGTGCTTGATTGAACTCGGCTTCGGTTATCTTGCCATCACCATCGAGATCAAACTGTGAAAATACTGGGCGTGACATATTGTTATTCATGCCTTTATTCATTCCACCAGCCATTGCTCCGAAGGCAATAACGATACCGAGTAACGCGATTATCGTGCTTTTGATTTTCATGACGTTTTCCTTCTCTTTGTTTCACTACTTAAGAATATACTAATGTAAGTAAGATAACGTCATGTGATGTAAAGGTATGTAAAGATGGCTAAGTAGATATCGATTTATGTTCTTATCGGTTTGTAAGCGCAGCGCAACAGAAATTATGAAACTTCTGCCGCTAGTACTCTGGTAAGAGTACAGGCATAGCTATGTCCAAATGGTTTTCAAATTATCCCAAACTTTCAGCCACCGAAACCGAAACCGAAAAGCCAATGATATAAAATCCCTAGTTTCGAAAAATATGGCGATTTTTAGACATTCAGAGTGTTTTCGAACTTTTGCCCAGCAGTTTGCCTTGCAAATATCCAACAGACAAGGGATTACTTTTAGTAGGGCAAATGCATGTTAACATTCTGTTAACTCTGACTGGTAATGGGGCAATAATGATTCCCAGAACATACAAAAAAGCCGCTGGATTGAACCCCAGCGGCTTATTATTTTCTAGCATCTAGCATCTAGCATCTAGCATCTAGCGCTTAGATTAGTTGTTGCTGTGTAGTTCGCTGTTTAGCTCAACAGCAGACTTGTTCGCAAGACATTCAATTTGGCCAGTGATTGAGTTACGACGGAACAGAAGATCAGAAACGCCAGCTAGATCGCGAGCTTTAATGATCTCTACTTCGTTGCCTTCTTTATCTAACATGCGAACCTTAGTACCCGCAGTCACGTAAAGACCAGACTCAACCGTACAACGGTCGCCCATAGGGAAGCCAAGACCAGCGTTTGCGCCTAGTAGGCAGTTTTCGCCGATAGAGATAACCATCGTACCGCCACCAGACAGAGTACCCATGATAGAAGCGCCGCCGCCGATGTCTGAACCGTTACCTACAACAACACCCGCAGAGATACGACCTTCAACCATGCTCACGCCAGTTGTACCAGCATTGAAGTTGATGAAACCTTCGTGCATTACTGTTGTGCCTTCGCCTACGTGTGCGCCAAGACGAACACGAGAAGTGTCAGCAATACGAATACCTGTTGGTACTACGTAGTCCACCATTTTAGGGAACTTGTCTACGCAATCTACAGACAGAGCACGACCTGCAAGGCGAGCTTCGATTTGACGCTCAGCCAGCTCAGGTAGGTCGATAGGGCCTTCGTTTGTCCATGCGATGTTGTGCAGTAGACCGAAGATGCCGTCCAGTACCGTACCGTGTGGTTGTACTAGGCGGTTAGAGATAAGTTGTAGCTTTAGGAAGCCTTCAGCAACTGATGCTGGCTTCTCGTCAGTAGCAAGAACAACAAGAACAAGTGGCTGTTCAGACGCTGCCGCTTTTTCTGCGAAAGATGCGTTAGCTGCATCATCGTTTGCTGCGAATGCTTTCGCCAGTTCTGCGCTTTGTGCAGCAGAGATTTCGATAGCTTGGTTGCCTTCAGCGTAACCTGACACTTCAGCTACAGCTGCTACAAGAGCGTCGCTTGGGTTTAGAAGCGGGTTAGGGAAGAACGCTTCAATGATTTTATTGTCGCGATTTTTGGTTGCCGTACCGAAGGCTAGTGAAAAATAAGCCATGTTGAATCTCCATGTGTTGAGTCTTGATTTTGCTATTCCAAAACAACGGCTCGAATAACAAGCGCTGCCGTTAGCAAAGTTAATTTAATTGCGTTCATCATAAAGAGAGCGCCCTCGTTATGAAAGGGCGTATCGGGATAAAGTCTGTAAAATGATATTGCTTGTCTTTTGAGAGATAGTTTTCTGCAATGAGAAAACACTGCAGATCAACACAAATTGATTGGTGCGTTAATCAACATTCTCCTGTGAATCCCCTCTTTAGATAAACAGTGCCTTATAAGCTTGCTCAATCCCTTCAATCAACATCTGCATACCGATTACCGCGAGTATCAACCCCATCATTCGAGTAATCACGTTCAGTGCGCTTGGTCCAACGGCTTTAACGAAGCGCTCGCCAAATACAAACAATACGTAGGTTAAGGCGCATAGTAGGCCAAAGGCGACGATGGTTTCGTAGATGCCTTCGGTGCTGGCAAAGTTCATCGCGGTGGCAATGGTGCCCGGTCCGGCTAATATTGGCATTGCCAGTGGCGAGACGGCGATACTGAGCGCCGCATCTTGTTGAGCGTCTGAGTTGACCTTCTCTTTTGCTTTAGAGTGTGTTGAGTCACCTTGCAGCATATGAAAGCCAATCAAGAACACGAGGATCCCGCCGGTGATACGAAGCGCGTAAAGCGTGATACCAAAGAGGTCGAAGATGAGTTTACCCGAGACAGCAAAGGTGCTGACGATGATGAAGGCGATGAACACTGAGCGGAAAGCGATAGACTTGACCGTTTCCCTATCATTATCACCTGTTAATCAAAGAAAGATCGGTGTGTTGGCGATCGGGTTCATGATGGCAAAAAAGCCCATGAACACGGTAATGGTATGAATGATGAGCTCTTTCATATTATTCCTTTGAAAATATGTAGTTAAATACGACAGCAGAATGTATTTAATCTTAGATACAAATAATTATTAGAAATAGATAGTAGAGCAAGTGTGAATAAAAAACAGCCAGCATAAGGCTGGCTGTTTGGTTTTAGTGATAGGTGTAGAGTTTTAGTCGTCCGTTATTGCTTGATTCTCAACTAACAGACTCTACATAACAGGCAGATTGTGGGACTCACTTTGTCGTTATGCGTGTTGAGATTCACTCACTGCCACAGCCAATGCAACCGTCGATCCGACCATTGGGTTGTTGCCCATGCCGATGAAGCCCATCATCGCCACGTGAGCAGGAACTGAAGAGCTACCTGCGAACTGAGCATCAGCGTGCATTCTGCCCATGGTATCGGTCATGCCGTAAGACGCTGGGCCTGCTGCTACGTTATCTGGGTGCAATGTTCGACCTGTACCGCCACCTGAAGCAACTGAGAAGTATGGCAAACCTTGGCGAGTGCGTTCTGCTTTGTAGATACCAGCAACAGGGTGTTGGAAGCGTGTTGGGTTGGTTGAGTTACCCGTGATACTCACATCCACTTCTTCTCTGTGCATGATCGCTACACCTTCACGTACATCATCAGCGCCGTAACACAAGATCTCGCCACGAGGGCCTTGTGAGAAGCGGCGACGTTCTGTTTCAACTAGCTCACCCGTTTGGTAATCAAATTGAGTGCGAACATAAGTAAAACCATTGATGCGAGAAATTAAGTAAGCCGCATCTTTACCTAGACCATTGAGTATTACCTTCAATGGGTTGTGACGTGATTTGTTGACGTTGAGTGCGATTTTAATCGCACCTTCTGCAGCAGCAAAAGATTCATGGCCCGCAAGGAAAGCAAAGCAGTGGCTTTCTTCATTTAGAAGACGTGCAGCCAATGCGCCGTGGCCTATACCCACTTGACGTTGCTCGGCAACACTGCCGGGTTTGGTAAATGCTTGGAGGCCTTCACCAATAATATTAGCGGCTTGTTCTGCGCTGGTGGCTTTGCGAAATAACGCCAGTGCTGAGCCAAGGATATAAGCATCGGCAGCGCTTTCAAAAGCAATAGGTTGGGTATCCATCACTAACGCTTTTGGGTCGACTTTGTGTGATAGACAGTATTGGTTCGCTTGCTCCAAAGAGTCGAAGTTCATTTCTGCCAATACGCGAGTTATTGATTCATTAAATTGAGTGTTCATCATATCTTTCCTCTAAATTGGCAAAAATTACTGTTGGCGTGGGTTAATAGTGGTAACGGCTTCATCGAAGCGCCCATAAGTACCCGTCGCAAGGTCAGCAGCTTCATTGGCTGACACGCCTTGATTGATCGCCTTCATCATTTTGCCGAGGTTGAGATACTCGTAGCCAATCACTTCGCTGTGGTCATCAAGTGCAAGCTTGGTCACGTAACCTTCGGCAAGCTCTAGGTAACGAACGCCTTTCGCAGCAGTTGAGTAACTGGTACCCACTTGGCTGCGCTGTGTTTGACCTAAGTCTTCTAATGCGGCGCCAATTTCTAGACCGCCTTCAGAGAAAGCAGACTGAGTTCGACCATAAACAAATTGCAGAAAGATCTCGCGCATTGCTACGTTAATAGCGTCACACACTAAGTCAGTATTTAGGGCTTCAAGAATGGTTCTTCCGGTGAGGATTTCGGCTGCCATCGCGGCTGATTGAGTCATGCCTGAACAACCAATCGTTTCGATTAGTGCTTCTTCGATGATGCCGTTTTTTACGTTCAGCGTTAGTTTTGCTGCACCTTGTTGTGGTGCACAAGTGCCGACGCCATGGCTTAAGCCAGAAATAGCGATAACGTCTTTTGGACTAACCATAGCGCCTTCAACTGGAATTGGCGCTGAAGTGTGCAGATCACCCCTTTGAATAGGGCACATTGATTGAATTTCTGAAGAGTAGTGCATAATGTTTTCTCACAGTTAGAGTCATTGAAGACCTAGAGTGTTGAGAAAACAGGACGTGTTGGAAGAGGTGCGGCTAATTCACTACAGATCTTGAGTATCGATAATCCAAAGGTGTCATGAAGCTCGGCCTTAAGAGACTAAGTCCATTTCAAAATGGAGGAATAGCGATACATCCAACAGTATTACCTGTTTTCGATTCTGTAGGAGTCATTAGCACTGTTCGAAAGAACGGGCGGTTGAAGCAAAAGCTTAGGTGGAACCCCATCACCTGATGGCTATAGATTAGATCTTTATCACACTTTCATGCAAGCGAATGTTTAGAGCGATTTCGACTATAAACAGAGTTCATTATATTTCGATAAGTATAAAAAAACGCCAATAACGAGCTCTAATTAGAGGTGTCATTGACGTTTTCAACAGAGGTATCAGCTAGTTACGCTGCATCTTCTTCTGCGTCTTCAACAGCTTCAAGTTTCTTTTCTTTTTTCGGAGCTGGTTTGCGCTTAGCACCTAATGCATAAAGAACTTCTTCTTTATTCTTCGCTAGGTACATTGCAAGTTCTTCTTGCTTGCCTTCATCTTCAACTAAGTCGCTTTTGCTTAACAGTTCAAAAAGCTCATCAGCCATATCCAGCATTTTGTCGTATGCGTCAGCTTCGGCTTTAGAGGTAAAAGTCATTTTCTCTTCTCCGTTGCGTTCGACCACGTACTTGACGATAACAGCCATGGTTAATCCTCTAAGTTTGATAAATTTTACTGGCTTTTTATACAGTTTCTGATGTTAAAAGTCCAGTTGGAGCCCTAACAATGCGGCCTCAATCTTGATGTGTAGCCCAGTCTTCACAATAACTCATGAAAGATTTCAGCAGCGGGCTCTGGTATTTGTCTTTGTGTACCAGCATCCAGAAACGTCGTTTCATGTCGAGTGGGACATCGAGTGCTTTCACTCGGCCTGAGTCAATTGCTCGTTGCGCCGCCAGTCGTGATAAACACGCGAATCCAAGATTGGCAGAAACTGAATTGATGATCGCCTCGGTGGTGTTGAGTTCAAAGGATTCATACCAGTGTTCGATACGCGGTGCGACTGCACGAAGGAAAAACTCGCGAGTCCCTGAGCCTGATTCACGTAGAATCCAGTGACTATCTTCTAAATCGCTTAAAGTCACTTTTTCTTTTGAAACGAGAGGATGTTGATTACTAACAATAATACACATTTCATCGCTGCTAAACTGACTCGAAATGAGTTCAGGGTGTAATGTTTTTCCTTCAATTAGCGCGATATCCAGTTCATAATCCACCAACTTTTGGCAGATCAGTGCACTGTTTGAAATGAACAAGCTTTGATCCTGATGTTGAGTTCGTTCGCGAAAGCCTGACAAAATAAACGGTGCGACCTGATTACCAATCGTGTCACTCGCGCCGACCTTTAGATTGCCACTTAAAGGCTGATCATCACGGAACAAAACATCAATACCAGCAGCACGATGTAATATTTCATCCGCCAATGGAAGTAACTTATGTCCCTCTTGGTTGAGAATTAATCGGTTGTTGACCCGGTCAAATAGAGAGTGGCCGAGTTGTTTCTCCATTTCGCCTAGTGCCATGCTGACCGCAGCTTTAGACAGAAACAGAGCCTCAGAGGCAGCAGTCAATGTCGAGTGCTGAGTAATAGTGACGAACACTTTGAGCTGTTTTATTGAAATATTAGCCATCAGATTCCTAGTTTTACTCTGCTGGTGAAAATGGATTCTGTTCAGTATTGATGAACACTTGTTATATATAATTGGATATTGTTTAACGAAGCGCAAGCGTATTATGGCTTCAACAAGCTGATGAGTTCACAAGTTTAGTGAATTAGGTTTAAGAGAGGCTGACATGATTCAACGTATTAAATATAGATTAACAGGAGCTCCAACACCCATGGCAGGGTTAGCACTCGCAATTGCAAGCTTAGGCTGGTGTTGGGATGGTGTTCTAGTCGCACAAGGTATCTTACACACACCGGGTTTGGTGCAGTGGATCAGTGCTGGCATTGCGGCGGTATTACTTCTTGTTTTAGCTGTGAAATTTTTGATTCATGGTCACCTATTGCGTGAAGATCTTGCTCACCCTGTTGTCGGCAGTGTGGTACCAACATTTGCAATGGGGTGCATGGTGGTGTCAGCGTCTTTGGCGCCAATCTCTCAATTCTTACAAGAAGCTATGTGGTTGGCTTCTGTGGCTTTGCATGTTGTGTTTCTAACGAGCTTTTTGTACCACAGAGCTAAAAACTTTGAGATTCACCACATGGTGCCAAGCTGGTTTGTGCCGCCAATCGGTATCATTGTGGCAGACGTTTCTTTTTCTGGTAATCCAGTTTTAGAGCCAGTAGCGAACGCGACTTTGGTATTCGGCTTATTGGTTTACGCAGTAATGCTACCAATCATGGTTTACCGTTTGATCTTCTCTCACGAAGTGCCAGATGCTGCAAAACCAACGATTGCGATTATGGCAGCACCGGCAAGCCTATCTTTGGCGGGTTACTTAACCGTTACTGCTAACCCTTCACCTGTGATCATTGGTTTACTATTTGGTATTGCAGTGTTGATGACGTTCATTATCTATATGGCGTTTTTCAAACTACTTCGTCTTCCATTTAGCCCTGGTTATGCAGCGTTTACCTTCCCAATCGTGATTGGTGCAACAGCCTTGTTCAAACTGGCTGCGTGGATGCAAGCACAAGGTATTGAAGCGCATTACATCAATCAAGTGTTTGGCCTAGCGTATCTAGAATTGATTGTGGCAACGTTTGTAGTGGGTTATGTGGCGGTTCGTTATTACATGAATTACAAACCTCACCGTGTTCTAAGCGCGGTAGGCAGTAGATTGTAAGAAGCAATAGTTCAAAAGATAAACGGAGCTTAAGTTTTCAGTATTTCATAAGCTTATATTCCTAATCCAAACTCGGCACTTATGCTAATCTGGCAGTATATTGTGGCAAGATTAGCGTGAGTGCACTTTGTTTACTGTTTACCATTCCAATAAAGTCGATACTTTAAAAATCCTTCTCGTTCATTTAATCAAAAGTGATCCTTTAGCCAACCCTTTCGAAAAAGAGCAGATCTTGGTTCAGAGCCCAGGTATGTCTCAATGGCTTAAGATGGAACTCGCCAAAGAGTTTGGTGTAGCAGCAAATATAGACTTTCCTCTTCCAGCAACCTTCATTTGGGATATGTTTACCCAAGTGCTTCCTGATGTACCTAAACGCAGTGCTTTTAACAAGGAAGCGATGACATGGAAGCTGATGAGTTTGTTACCCGCTAAGCTTGACCACCCTGATTTTTTACCTCTACAACGCTACCTTGAAAACGACGAAGATGATTCGAAGTTGTACCAATTGGCAGAGAAAATTGCCGACATCTTCGATGGTTACTTGGTGTATCGACCGGAGTGGATGGCGATGTGGGAAGCGGGAGAACCCGTTGCAGAATTGATTGATAGTGAAGGGCAACAAGAGCACCCTTGGCAGCCGATTTTGTGGAAGGCACTCTACGAGCAAACGCTCTCTCAAGGCCAATCGAAATATCACCGTGGTAACTTGTATCACGACTTCATTGAAGCGTTAGCTAATCAACAAGGCCAGTTACAACACCTGCCGAAACGTCTGTTTGTGTTTGGTATTTCGTCACTGCCTCCTCGTTATATGGACGCATTGAAAGCGCTTGGCGAGCAGATTGATGTCCACCTGATGTTTACCAACCCTTGCCAACATTACTGGGGCGATATTCGTGACCGTAAATACTTGGCGAGAGTGGAAGCGCAGCGTCGTAAGCAGTTTGCTTTGGTTGATGGTTTACCTCAGCTAGAAGGCGAAGTCTCACCATTAAAAGATGGCATTGAAGCCAATATTGAAGACGAACTGCATACCAGCCAAGCGGTCGGTAATAGCTTACTGGCGTCTATGGGTAAACTGGGCAGAGATAACCTGTTCTTGCTGTCTCAATCAGACAGCGAAGAGCATGAGTTCTTTATTGATGTCGAGAGAGACAGCCTGCTGCATCAACTGCAAGCCGATATTCTTGAGTTAGAAGAGCACCAAGACGATCACATCTTAGACTCCAGCAACCACAAACAAGTGGTTGAGCTGGGCGATCGTTCGTTGACGGTACACGCTTGTCACAGCCCAATGCGCGAGGTGGAGGTTCTCCATGACCAGTTGTTAGCGATGTTTGATGCTGATCCAAGCTTAAAACCACGCGATATCATTGTGATGGTGGCAGACATCAATGCTTACAGCCCTGCTATTCAGGCGGTATTTGGTAATGCTCCGGGTGAGCGTTATATCCCTTACTCGATCTCTGATAGAACTGCAGACCAAGAGAGCCCAATTCTGACCGCGTTCATGCAGTTGGTCGCGTTACCGAACACGCGTTGTCTAGCTTCTGAACTTCTAGAGCTATTAGAAATCCCAGCGATGATGGCACGCTTCGGTATTGATGAATTTCAATTTGAACAAGCTAAGCAGTGGGTTGAAGAAGCGGGTATCCGCTGGGGCGTCGATTCTTCTACGGCAACAGAGTTTGATTTGCCTGCCACCGAGCAAAATACTTGGCTATTTGGTATCCAGCGTATGTTACTGGGTTATGCGATGTCGGATTCCGCAGGTTTGTTTGAAACTGGACACTCTCCAATTGCAGCTTATAACGAAGTTCAGGGCATTAACGCCGAACTTGCTGGTAAGTTAGCGCACTTTATTGATCGTATTGCCCATTACCGTCAACGCCTTGCTGAGACGCAATCCATCGATATGTGGCGTGAAACCTTGCTGCAAATGATTGATGATTTCTTCGCCGTTGAGCTAGAAGGCGAGGTGGTGCTTAAGTCGATTCGTGATGCACTTTCTCAACTGAATGAACAGCTTGATGATGCCTTGTACGAACAAGAACTATCGCTAAGCATTATCTATCAGTACTTAAACAATAAACTGTCGGGTGCGCGTATCAGTCAGCGTTTCTTAGCGGGGCAAGTGAACTTTTGTACCCTGATGCCGATGCGTTCTATCCCGTTCAAAACTGTTTGTCTATTAGGCATGAATGACGGTGTTTACCCACGCTCAATGCCGCCGGAAGGTTTTGATTTGATGAACGGACGCACTCGTCCGGGAGATCGTTCTCGTCGTGATGATGACCGTTACCTATTCTTAGAAGCGATGTTGTCGGCGCAAGAGTGTTTATACATCAGTTATGTCGGCCGCTCGATTCAAGATAATACTGAGCGAGTACCGTCGGTATTGGTTTCTGAGTTGATTGAGTACTGCCACCAGAACTACTGCCTAAGTGCAGATCAAGCGTTACCAAGTGATGATTCTGGTATCAAACTGACTCAAGCAATCAGCTTTGAACACACCATGACACCATTTAGCCCAGCAGCCTTTACGCAAGGTGATGCAGGTCATGTATTGAGCTACGCCAAAGAATGGCTTCCTGCGGCAAATCGTTCTGGTGAGCGCAGTGGTGAATTCAATCGTGCATTGGATGACTATTTGTTGGGGGCAACGTACCCGTTGGAATTGGACCTGGTTGAGTTACAGCGTTTTTGGCGTTTGCCAGTGCAGTACTTCTTTAATCGCCGTCTCAAAGTGGTGTTTGAACCGCCACTTCCTGTAATGGAAGACGATGAGCCATTCGTACTCAATGGCCTAGAGAGCTTCCAGCTTAAAGATGCGCTGCTGCAAGTGTTGCTGGACCACCCAGAAGGTGCAGACGAAGCGGTGCGACTGTTTGTCTCTGAGCAAAAAGCCCAAGGTCGATTACCGGTCGGCGCCTTTGGTGACATCGAATTTGAAACCAATCGTGTTCAAGCGGAAGACTTAGCCAAAGAGATTAGATTTGTGAGCGGATCACCGCAGCAAGATCTCGAAGTGAATATCGAGTTTGACGTGTTAGGCGAAGGTAAGCCTGTTCGCTTGATGGGGTGGTTAACTCAAAACTATCAATCAGGTCTAGTGCGTTTCCGTAGCGGCAAAATACGCTCTCAAGATTACTTGGCTGCGTGGATTGATCATCTATCCTGCGCTGTTATGGGACACGGAAAAACGACCCATATTATTGGCTATGACAGAAAAGAGGGCGTGGTTCACCAAACGCTACAACCTATCGGCGATGCGCAGCAAGCGAAGAGTATATTAGCTGAGTTAGTACGACTGTTTTATCAAGGTATGACTGCACCATTGCCATACTTCCCGAAAACGGCATTAGCTGGTGTTGAAGCGGGCTTTAGCCGTGGTAAGTGGGTCGATGATGAAGAAAAGTCACTCAAGAAAATGGCCGATACCTTTAATGACAGCTTCGCCTTCACGGGCGAGGGTAGAGATACCTACATCTCACGAATCTGGTCTAAATGGGACGATGAATTGGCTACTGAGTCGCGTATGTATTCAACGCTTGTGCTACAGGCGGCAAGGTTGGCTACTGCCGATCTGGAAGATCAGGAGTAGGTGGCTGTGATCGATAAGATCAATAGCGAGTGCGCTGAATTAATGAAAGACAAAAGAGAGTCGCTGGTAAGCGTTTGGTACGCTTGCTTTCAAGATGAAGGGAATCAAGGTGAATAGAAGCAAGGTACAGGAAATAAAGTGGCCGCCAGTAAATCATTATTAGTGTAGGGCGTTCGCTGTACGGCCACAGGTCAGAGGGACCATTATTCTGTGGTTCAAAGTAACGCCGTAAAGTACAAAACTCGTACGTGCTCCTGAACTCGTGGGCGCATAGTAGCGAGGCGATCCGAATTGATCCGTGAGAGAGATCGCACTAACTATTAACAAATCAGCGTAGGACGTAAATTGAATGACGTTTTCCACGCTAGGTCACATTTGTAACAACATATTTATCAGAAGGCAGTAAGGCATGACGACCACAAGCAGTGTTCAGGTAATTGCTCCACAGACACTCAATACCATGACGTTTCCACTTCATGGCGCGCGTTTAATTGAAGCATCGGCGGGTACTGGTAAAACATTTACTATCGCTGGCTTGTACTTACGCTTACTGCTCGGACACGGCACGGCAGCACCAACAGGAGAGCTTACAGAAGCTACCCGACATCATGAGCCACTTACCGTAGATCAAATTCTGGTCGTGACTTTTACCGAAGCGGCAACCGCAGAGCTGCGAGATCGTATCCGTGCACGAATCCATGATGCACGCATTGCGTTTGCTCGCGGGCAAAGTGATGACCCAGTGATTGCGCCTCTGTTGCAAGAGATCGAAGACCACGCAGGCGCTGCGAAAACACTGCTCAATGCCGAAAGGCAAATGGATGAAGCGGCGGTCTACACCATTCACGGCTTCTGTCAGCGTATGTTGACTCAAAATGCCTTCGAGTCTGGAAGCCGCTTTGATAATGAATTTGTGACCGATGAAAGTCACCTAAAAGCGCAAGTGGTTGCTGACTACTGGCGTAAGCAGTTTTACCCGCTGCCGACTCAACTGGCTGGTGAGGTTCGTAATATTTGGGGTTCACCGGCTGCGTTATTAGCAGACGTAAATCGTTATCTGACAGGATCTCCGCTGAAATTGACGGTAGATGCGATGTCGGGCGACCTGCAAACTCTGCACAACCAAAACCTAGATAAAGTGAAGCAACTTAAAGCGCTATGGTGTGAATCCGAAGCGGACTTTTTGGCTTTGATCTCTGCTTCGGATGTGAACAAACGTAGCTACACCAAGAAGTCTCTGCCGACATGGTTAGAAGCGGTGACAGCATGGGCGCAGAGCGACACTCATGATTATCAATATCCAGATAAGTTAGAGAAGTTCTCGCAAGCCACTCTCATTGAAAAAACACCGAAAGGCACTGCACCTCAGCATGCAGTTTTCGGAGCGATTGAGGATTTCTTAAATCACCCAGCTGATTTGAAAGCTCCGTTATTGGCGCATGCGATTACTCATTGTCGAACTATGCTCGTCAAGGCGAAACAGCAAAAGCAGTGGTTGTCGTTTGATGACCTACTGACCCAGTTATCTGCGTCGATCGATGTCGATGAGCAGTCACTGCTGGTGGAAAGGATTCGCACGCTCTACCCGGTGGCGATGATCGATGAATTTCAGGATACCGACCCACTGCAATACAGTATTTTTAGCCGAATCTATCTTGATAATCCGCAGTGCGGCTTATTTATGATCGGTGACCCAAAGCAGGCGATTTATGGCTTCCGTGGCGCAGATATCTTTACCTATATCAAGGCGAGAAACCAAGTTAGTGCTCACTACACCTTAGGCACTAACTGGCGCTCAAGTGCCGATATGGTCAGTGCAGTAAACCAAGTGTTTATGAATTCGGACAGCCCGTTTATCTACGATCAAGACATTCCATTTTTGCCCGTTGCTGCCAGTCCATCAGCCGACAAACGCCAATGGGTGATGAACGGAGAAACTCAGCACGCACTTACCTTTTGGCTGCAAGAGGCTGAAGATAAGCCATTGCCGAAAGGTGAATATCACAAGGCAATGGCAGAAGCGACAGCGAGTCAAATTCAAACTATTCTGACCGCTTCTCAAAATCAACAAGCCTATTTTGATAACGGCAAAAAACAACATGCCGTGAATGCGGGTGATATTGCTGTTTTGGTTCGAACCGGTAGTGAAGGTCGTCTGATTAAGAACGCGTTGTCGGAACAAGGCATTGCGAGCGTGTATTTATCCAACCGAGACAGTGTGTTCACCAGCTTGGTCGCACAAGATATTCAACGTTTGTTGCAGGCGGTGCTGACACCTGAAAATGACCGAGCATTACGCGCCAGTTTAGCGTCGGAGTTGTTTGCTCTGGATGCCGCATCATTGGATGAACTCAACAACGATGAAGTGGTGTGGGAAAACGTCGTTAACGAGTTTAGAGAATATCGTAAGTTGTGGCTTCAGCGCGGCGTGTTGCCAATGCTTCGCAGCGTGATCAGTAAACGACACCTCGCGGAACGCTTACTGGAAGAAGAAAATGGTGAGCGCTCACTCACTGATTTAATGCACATTGGCGAATTGTTGCAACAAGCAAGACAAGAACTCGACAGTGACTATGGCTTGTTGCGTTGGCTGGCTGAAGCAATCTCAGATGCACAAAATGGTTTAGGTGGCAGTGACGACGACATTCAACGCCTTGAATCAGAAAGAAACTTGGTTCAAATCGTTACCATTCATAAATCGAAAGGCTTGGAATATGACTTAGTATTTTTGCCGTTCGTTGCAAGCTATCGTGAAGCGAGTGAAGGTAAGTTCTACGACCATGACTCAGATACCACGGTACTTGATATTACGGGTAGCGACAGTGCCTTAGCTCAAGCCGACAAAGAGCGATTGGCGGAAGACTTACGTTTGATTTACGTGGCGCTGACTCGTGCTGTTTATGGATGTTTTATTGGCATGGCACCACTGCGTAAAGGGCGTTCAACCAAAGAGCCGACCGGCGTTCACTTGAGTGCCATGGGCTACTTGGTTCAAAACGGACAAGAGCAAGGCATCGCCGAGTTACATCAAGCTCTGTCAGCGATTGAGGGTAAGAATTCAAGCGTATTGCTGTCTGAAACACCAACCGCTCACGAGCAAGTGTTTGTACAAACCGAGCAAGTGAGCGAAGACTTACATGCGAGCGAACTCAAGGCTTCAATCGACCGGGCTTGGCGTATCACCAGTTACTCGGGGCTTGTAAAGCAAGGCAGTCACGGTGCGAGTCATGACGCGACCATTGAGGTGTCTGGCTTTGATATTGATTCGGCTGATGAGCAGGATGAGTCTGAGTTGATTGAGCCTGAACGCTCTATCTTTACGTTCCCTCGTGGTGCTCGCCCAGGTACTTTCTTACACACCTTGTTTGAGGAGGTTGAATTTACCGAGCCAGCAACCAGTGAACATAACACGCAAGTAATCACTCACTTATTAGAATCAGAGCAATACGAACTCGAGTGGCTACCTGTGCTTCAGCAACTGGTCGATACGGTACTGAACACCGCGTTGGATGGTAAGAGCTTAAAACTAAGTGAGAAAGACTCAACACAACGATTAGTTGAGATGGAGTTCTTACTGCCGATCGAAGTATTGGCTGCATCTGAACTGAATCAAACCATTCAATATCACGATCCATTGTCAGCCAAAGCGGGCGATCTAGGTTTCCAAACCGTGCAAGGTATGTTGAAAGGCTTCATCGATTTGGTGTTTGAGCACCAAGGTAAATACTATGTACTCGACTGGAAATCGAATCACTTAGGAGATGATGTTGCTGTCTACCATGGCGAGGCATTGAAATCGGCGATGGCCGACCATCGCTATGATTTGCAATATCAAATCTATGCATTGGCGTTGCACCGTTTCTTACGCAGCCGCGTTGCCAATTACAGCTACGAACAACATTTTGGTGGCGTGTACTACTTGTTCTTACGAGGAATGGACGGCCAATCTCAGCAAGGTATTTTCTCGGCGAAACCAACACTGGTTTTACTTGATGAAATGGATCAATTGATTGACGGTAAAGTGATAGACAGACGTTCGGCACAATTGAATGACGATGAAACTGGACAGATGGGGCTTTTATAATGACAACAACGACCACTAATACCGGCATAGATACTGCGAACACAGCAAAGCCAGTTTCACTTATTCCTGAGCAACTGATGGATGTACTCCAGTTTCTTGCGGATAAGGGTTCTATTCGTCAGTTGGATTATCAATTTGCCCGTTTTCTTGCTCAGCAAGCCACGAGCTACCCTCAAGAGATCGGCTTTCTCGCGGGGGTAGTGAGCCATGAATTAGGCAAAGGACACATTTGTACTCAGCTTATACAGCAGCATACGACAGGCCCTGAACTAGCGGCAGATCTTGCTCAGTTACTTGGGTTATACGGTGAAACTGCACTGCAATTGAACCAAAAACTGTTGGGTATTGATTGGGTGGCTGTGCTTCAATCATCAAACTTAGTGGGAACGACCAACGATTGTGTTAAGCCTCTAATGTTCGATGGGCAGCGTGTCTATTTACAGCGTTATTGGAACTACGAAGTTGTGTTGGCTGAGACCTTAAACCGTTTAAGTAAGCCGGTAGAGTTCAATACTGAGCAGAAAAAAGCGCTGACTGAAACGCTCAATCTGCTTTTTGCACGTAGCTATCATTTTCTGTTTAACGCCTTAGCCAGGGCTGAAGCAAATCAGCAGACGTCTCAGGTATTACGCCAACAATTGGTGTGTGACCATCTTGATATTGTGAATGAGCAAGCTTTAGATTGGGGATCAATCGACCAAGCGATTGTACAAGCTAAGCAGGTGACGGACTTAGATGTGTTGGACGACTTGGTGCCGTTATCGGCATGTTTGAACTGGCAAAAAGTCGCGGCAGCGGTGGCGCTGAGTCGTCGTTTTGCGGTGATTTCTGGTGGGCCGGGTACTGGTAAAACAACCACGGTAACCAAATTACTGTCGGCGATGGTCGAGCAATCTCTCAGCCAAGGTAAAACACCAACGATTAAGCTAGTGGCACCAACGGGTAAAGCGGCGGCGCGTTTAACCGAGTCGATCGGTAAAGCAATTGAACAGCTGCCATTAGCGCCTGAAGTGAAAGCCAACATACCGACCGAATCGAGCACCTTACACAGATTACTCGGCGCGATTCCTAACCGTGCTGAGTTTAGGCATAACCGACGCAATCCACTCCACCTTGATATCTTGGTAGTGGATGAAGCTTCAATGGTTGATCTGTCGATGATGTATAAGCTGGTGGATGCACTTCCTGAGCACGCAAGGCTCATCTTATTGGGTGATAAAGACCAACTCGCTTCAGTAGAGGCAGGTGCTGTGCTCGGTGATATCTGTTCATTCAACTCTGCAGGGTACAGCACAGCGCAAGGCAATTTGATTGCAGAGATGACAGGTTTTGATGCGATAGCTAAACCAAGACAAGACAAAGCTGGAGCGGTGAATCCGCCTGCGATTGCGGATAGCTTGTGTATGCTGCAGAAGAGTTATCGTTTCGATGCGCGCTCCGGTATCGGTCAGCTGGCAAAAGCAATCAATAATGGTTCTGCGAATCAAGTAGACCAAGTGTTTGCCAAAGGTTTTGGCGATATCGAAAACCACCCTCTGTCGAGTGACAGCTATAACCTGATGCTGCGTACTTTGGTTAACGAGTATGGTGCGTACCTCAATAGAATGAATGTGCCGTTGGAAGAGTTAGAAACTCAAGAAGCGAGAGCGAAATCGGTACTCGATTTGTTCAGCCAATGCCGACTGTTGTGTTCCATTCGTGAAGGGGATTTTGGTGTTAAAGGCCTCAACCACAGAATTGAAAGAGCACTGGCCGCAAGGCGTTTGGTGAGCCCTCATAATGATGAGCTGTGGTATCACGGACGTCCTGTTATGGTGACGCGAAATGATCATGGCTTGGGTTTGTACAATGGTGATATTGGTATCTGTATGCTTGAGGCGGGTTCTAGTCAACCTGACTTAACCCCTCGTTTGAAGGTCTATTTTGAGTTGCCCGATGGCAGCGTAAAAGCTGTGCTACCAAGCCGAGTGCCCGATCATGAAACGGCTTATGCAATGACAATACACAAATCTCAGGGTAGTGAATTTGATCTGACCTTAATGATCTTGCCGCCAGATTTCAGCCCTATTTTAACGCGGGAGCTTATCTATACAGGTATTACACGTGCGAAGAAACGACTGATGATGTTCAGCGATACAAATGTGTTGAAGCGTGGGATTAAGGTGAAAACAGAGCGAGTGAGTGGTTTAGGCAGTCGCTTAACGAATTAGTCGTTATGGACGGCTAGAGAAGGTTTTGAACTTAGGGCTAGATAAACACAAAGCAACCATCCTTGGTTGCTTTGAGCGTTATTAGGAATCAGAGCCTAAAAACGCTCGAGTAAACGATATGTGGTTTATCTTGTACTTTGCTTGGCAATTCAAAATAAACTCTTTTAGATTCTCGCTAACAGGGAACACGCAGTGTACGTCTAGCCCTTCTAAGAATTGGTTATCAGCCATATCCCAAAAACTTTGCAGCGAGTTACAAACAATGGTTCTCATATCAATATTGCTCTTTTTGCTGTTTATATTAACGAGCAGAGCTAATGTTAGCGTGCTGGCCGTCAACGGGTATAGCAATCCGTGCAGTGACCACCTCAATGAGTTCGACATGACTATCGAGAGGGCAATTCCAATAAAAACATTTGTTAAGATTATTAAAGCGTCTAAATTCTATACAATTATACGTGTGAGTGAAAGTGCATAGTTAATAAATCTCATATAGAAAACGATTACATTTGCAATTATTTTTCTGTCGAAGTGAGATTGTGCTCCAAAACTTTATTTATACGTTGAGCGCCAAGATCTTTGAGTTTCTCTGATAGTTGTATAACCCTTGTTTTTCCATCGGTAATTCATCAACCGCTATCTCGTAAAAACCCTGTTCACGGAACCAGTGAAGGCTGTGCGTAGTAAGGACAAAAATCTGGTCGATATCACGAGATTTTGATTGGTGACGCATGTAATCCAGCAACAATTGCCCACGGTTTCCATCGCGATAGTCAGGGTGAATCGCCACACACGCCATCTCTGCCATGTGATCTTCCGGATACGCATATAGTGCAGCGCAACCAATAATCAGTCCGTCTTTTTCGATAATCGTAAAGCGGTGAATCTCTTGTTCCAATTGTTCTCTTGAGCGACGAACGAGAATGCCTTGTTCTTCCAAAGGACGAATAAGGTCAAATATGCCACCAATATCGTCAATCTGAGCTTGTCTTACTTGCTCGGCACTAGCCATGACCACTTGGGTTCCAATACCGTCAAAAGAGAACAACTCTTGGATTAATGCGCCATCTACCTTGTAGCTGATTAGATGACAACGAGGCACACCAGCTCGACAAGCGGAGATCGCTCCTTTCAAGAAGCGCAGTGTTCCTGTGCTCATGTCTTCGGCAGGATTTTGAGATTCCGTTAATCGTTCTAGAATTTGCTTGGCATCTTTAGGGAAGAGTTCGGCGAGCACGTTACCGCGTTCATCTGTTACCCCTTGTTCGGAGCAGAAGCCAATCAGCTTGTCGGCCTTTAGACGAATAGCAACTTGGGTAGCGACCTCTTCAGAAAGTAGGTTAAAGCTTTCGCCTGTCACGGAGCTGGCAATAGGGCCAAGCAGTACAATTGAACCTTGGTCAAGCGTGCGATTGATCCCTTCGATATCGATTCGACGAATACGCCCGCTATGGCAATAATCCGTACCGTCATCCACGCCAAGCGGTTGAGCCGTAATGAAGTTACCACTCATAACATTGAGTTGAGTGCCTGCCATCGGCGTGTTGTTTAAGCTCATTGAGAGGCGTGCGGTGATGGCAAGTTGAAGCTGTCCAGCAGCCTGCATAGCGACGCCCAAAGAATATTCATCAGTGACCCTAATATTCTTGTGATAAGGCGTATGGCAATCTTGCTTGGCGAGCAATTGGTTGATCTGCGGTCTTGCCCCGTGAACGAGAACAATCTTTACTCCAAGGCTGTGGAGCAAGGCTATATCACTAATAATGTTACCAAAGTTCCTGTCGGCAACGGCTTCGCCTCCCAGCATAATGACCATGGTTTTGCCACGGTGAGCATTTACGTAAGGGGTTGATTGTCTGAAACCTTTTACTAGCGCTGTACTTCTTAATTTCACAGAACAAGTCCATTTTGTTTATTTATTCGATAATTTAGCATTTAAATTCAAATGTAAACAACACCTTTTTGGAATAAAGCGCAAACTATTCTTATCTAGGCTTCAATATATAAACTGTCTCAGTGTAGAATGCGCATAGCATCCTTATGAGTAGTCACCGAATGCAACAAGCTCCAGCAACAAAGAACAAAATCGATGAGATAACCAAAGGTCTCTACAGCGAAGCTGATCAGCGCAATCAATCTAAGTTGAAGCGTAAGATCATTGAACGCTGTTTAATGGTTCTAGCCTTAGTGGGTTCGTTTGCGGTGGTTTCTTTGTTCGGCGATGTGCTTTCCCGAGTGCAAAATGCGGCGACGCCCGACAATCTGATATACGGCACTTGGATAGAGCAAGATGTTGCACATTATGCGACCGATGAATTTGTACTAAATGCCAACGGTGTCTCAGTCGGTGGCTCTGTTATTTCGACTAACTTTGAGTTCGATGGTAACTACTTTGAATATAAGGCGGGGGATAAAACGTATCGCTTCCGCATGACCAATTCTGACAATACAGAAATGGTGCTCGATTCTGACAGTCACTACAATCCCATCTTCCGCCTTAAGGGCCATATCGATAACTCCGTCCGATAGGTTATCTTCTTGTAAACTCTTACAATCTAAGATTGTGTTATCTGACTGTTTTTGTCATCCTCGATGCATAGAATTTTTAGGATGACTCTTGTGATTAAAAAATGGCTTCCCCTTGTCGCTGCCTCTTTGTTATTTGGCTGTGCTCAACCCACTGATCTTGCTCAGCAACACCTTGATGACGAATTTCCTCGCACCTTGAATAAGGTCGATCAGGTTGAATCCAATAAACCAAGAGACTACACCGCATTTGCAGAACAAGCTGAGATGGTGGTTTCTAAATCCCCTTCGATGGCTAAAATCTATGAGCCGCTTTATCAACAACTCAATGAGTGGGCGATGCTGAGTGGAGATCCAAGCGAGCTAGCGAATTTTGGCGTTCAAACCGCTCAACTAGGTGGTGGTGATAAACAAGGCAATGTTTTGTTCACGGGCTACTTTTCTCCTGTGATGGAGCTGCGCCACGAAGCGAATGAAGAATACCGTTACCCTGTTTACGGGCTTCCTGAGTGTGGCAAAGAGTGTCCAACACGCGAAGAGATTTACAACGGCGCATTAGAAGGTCAAGGCCTTGAGCTAGGTTATTCAGCAAACCGCATCGACCCATTTATGATGGAAGTGCAGGGCAGTGGATTTGTGCACTTCGGTGATGATGACACGCTGCAGTATTTCGCCTACGCGGGTAAGAATAATAAAGCTTATGTGAGCATTGGCCGTGTTCTGATTGAACGAGGCTTAGTTCCACGCGAAAAAATGTCGCTAAAAGCAATCAAAGAGTGGGTATTGGCAAACGATCCTGAAGTAGTGAAAGAGCTGCTTGAGCAAAACCCTTCTTTCGTTTTCTTTGAAGCGAGAGACGACCTATCGGTAATGGGCAGCGCGGGCATTCCTCTATTACCGATGGCGGCGGTAGCGGGCGATCGCTCTATCTTACCTATGGGAACACCGATTCTTGCTGAGGTTCCACTACTGAATGCTGATGGTACTTGGAGCGGCGCTCATCAACTAAGACTGCTATTGGTTTTGGATACGGGCGGCGCGGTTAAGCAAAACCATTTGGACCTTTACCACGGCATGGGCCCTCGAGCGGGTACAGAAGCGGGCCATTACAAGCATTTTGGTCGTGTGTGGAAGCTCGGTTTAGATGGCAGCGCAACTGAAGCGCCTTGGGCTTTGCCTCCTGAAAAGGTTGAGTAAGCTACAATAAAATAGGGCATTGAAAGCGAATCGCTAATCCCCTAGACTTTTTATTCAAGAGTGCGTATAAAACGCACTCTTTTCTTTTTCTCAGAAATAAATTGGCGGCAACAATGCGTGAATTGACCACTCTAGCTTCAGAAAACTATGACCAACGATTTGGTGGCACCCGTCGCCTATATGGCAATAGTGAAGTCGACATACTTAGAGCAGCACACGTGTGTGTGATCGGTATTGGCGGTGTAGGTTCATGGGCGGTTGAAGCGCTTGCTCGTACTGGTTTAGGTGAGCTGACTTTGATCGATATGGATGATGTGTGTGTGACCAACATCAACCGTCAGATCCACGCAATGTCGGGTACCGTTGGTAAAAGCAAAATTGAAGTGATGGCAGAGCGCGTTAAGCTGATTAACCCTGAGTGTAAAGTTAACTTGGTTGACGACTTCATCGGCCCAGACAATCAGGCTGAATACCTATCGAAAGAGTTCGACTTTGTGTTAGATGCGATTGATAGCATGAAAGCTAAGGCTTCACTGTTGGCATATTGTCGTAGCAACAAAATTAAGGTGATCACCACCGGTGGTGCGGGTGGTCAAATCGATCCCACTCAAATCAAAGTGGCTGATCTGACTAAGACGATTCAAGATCCGCTAGCGAAGAAGCTAAAAGATACCCTTCGTCGTCATCATAACTTCCCTAAGAATCCAGCACGTAAGTTTGGTATCGATTGTGTGTTCTCAACTGAACAGCTGAAATACCCTCAAGCTGACGGCAGTGTATGTGCTGCGAAAGCGACAGCAGAAGGTCCAAAACGTATGGATTGTGCGACGGGTTTTGGTGCGGCAACAGTTGTAACGGCGACGTTTGGTTTTGTAGCTGTTTCGCGTATCGTTGAAAAGCTGATTCAAAAGCACGCTAAGTAACGTCTTTTACTCAATTAACAATCGACTGGATATTAAAATGACCACATTCCCAAGCTCTCCATTCGGCACTGAAATTACCAGTGATGATATCGTCGCGAAGATGCAGACATTCAGCGGCTGGGAAGACCGTTATCGCCAAGTGATTCAATGGGGTAAGAAACTGCCAACGATGCCTGATGAACTGAAAAGTGAGCAGGTGATTGTCTCTGGCTGTGAAAGCCAAGTGTGGTTGGTTTCTCAAAATATCGACGGTGTTTGGCACTTTTGTGCTGATTCTGATGCTCGTATTGTGCGCGGTCTGATTGCATTAGTGATGGCTGCGTATGATGGAAAAACATCAGAGCAGGTTCAAGCGTTCGATATTGATGGTTACTTTGAACAAATCGGTCTAATTACCCACCTTAGCCCATCTCGCGGTAATGGATTAAAAGCGATTGTTGCTCAAATCCAAGAGCTAAGTGCTTAACATCTCCTAGATACACAGAAGCAAAAGGGTTGACGTTAAACGCCAACCCTAAGTAATTTCGCTACTCGCTAAAGCATATCAACGGCTTTTTCTATCGCCGCTACGAGCTTTTCAACATCATCCATGTTGTTGTAAATACCAAATGAAATTCGAACCGTTCCTTTCACATTAAGTGCATCCATTAATGGGTGAGCACAATGATGCCCTGCACGTACCGCGATACCTTGCTGATCCAGTAGAGTCGCTATATCTTGATGGTGAACACCATCCATCACAAAAGTAATCACACTTGCGTTAGGTTGATAACCCAATACTTGAATATCATCCAGTTTACAGAGCGCAAGGTAGGTCTCGTTCTGTAGCTGGTGGATATGATTTTCGACATCTTGTTGTACAAAACCACTTAACCATTCTATTGCGGTGCTTAGTGCTATGGCTCCTGCCACATTTGGCGTGCCCGCTTCGAATTTGCCAGGCAGTTCTGAAAAAGTAGTGCCAGAGAAAGAGACGCGCTCGACCATTTTGCCACCACCATGCCAAGGTGGCATCGCTTCTAACAATTCAAGCTTGCCGTAAAGCACACCGATGCCCGCAGGGGCATAGAGCTTGTGTCCAGAGAATACGTAGAAATCCGCACCTAAAGCTGCAACATCAATAGGCTCATGGACGATGCCTTGCGCGCCATCGACCACAACAATCGCATTCATCTTGTGTGCTTTTTCTATGACAGCTTCAATTGGCTGACGAGAACCCGTTACGTTGGTTACCTGAGCTAATGCAACAATCTTGGTTCGTTCATTTAAAAGCGTATCAAACGCGACTAGGTCAAATTCGCAATCCGGTGTCATCGGTACTTTAACGACTTTAGCCCCGGTTTGTTCTGCCACAATTTGCCAAGGAACTATGTTAGCGTGATGCTCCATTTCACTCACTAAGATCTCATCGCCAGGCTGAAGAATACTTCTTGCGTAAGTTTGAGCAATTAAATTGAGCGCTTCGGTTGCACCGCGAGTCCAGATGATCTCTTTTGTAGAGCTTGCACCGATAAACTGAGCGACCTTATCTCTGGCAGCTTCAAACTGACTGGTCGCGTTCGCTGTTAAGCTATGGCTACCACGGTGCACATTGGCATTCTGCTTCGAGTAATATTGGCTAATGGCATCAATAACCACCTGAGGCTTCTGTGTCGTCGCCGCGCTGTCTAAGTAAATCAACGGTTGTTGATTGATGGTTTGGGATAGCGCAGGAAACTGCTCTCGGATGTGATTGATATCAAACATCTGTTCTTACCTAAATCTTGAAAGTGGGTGCTAGCATTATGCTGAGCGGTCTTGTTATTTTATCGCGACTTGTTAAGCGTTGCTGACGAATATTCATGATCCCAGCGCTTTTCTTGCTCTTTGACTTGAGCAAACAGCTTTTGGTTAACAGGAACCTTTATGCCGTGCTTAAGTGCTGTCTTGATTAGATGGCCGCTAATGAAGTCGACCTCTGTCTTACGCTGATAAAACATATCTTGCTGCATTGAAGAGTAGTTCTCTGCCGTCGCTAGGATGACGCGTTTGACGCTTGCTGCTAATTCATCGAATGAACAGGCGATCCCTTCTGCTTGCATCACTTCTGTCAGTTCTTGAACTATCGAACGCAACACCCCCTCAAATTGGTGATCAGCAAGTTCGCCATTCTTAATCTGCTTGAGCCCAGTGAGTGGATTTATGGCACAGTTAATCGCGAGCTTAGTCCAAAGCGCAGTTTTTATTTCAGGGTTCCAGCTTACCTCTGGCAGGGCATGGTTGAGGACATCAACTAAAAACGTGCATTGCTGACCGACTTGGTTAAAAGCACCCAATTGGGTGTGGCCTAACCCTGTATGAGATACATGATTACGGCTGGGTTTGAATGCGGCTTGAGTCGTGGTCGCCAATACAACGGGGTAACCATCGACTTGAGTAGCAATATTATCGACCGCGCCCATTCCATTGTGCATGAACATTAGAATGGTGTCTGGGTCGAGATGTTGGAGGAGCGGAGTGGTTGCGGTTTCGACTTGCCAAGCCTTGACGGTGAAGATAACCAGATCACTCGCGGCTAATCGTTCGATATTGTTGTTACTGATAGGGAGAGAGGGTTGTCCATCAAGTGATAGCTCAATGGAGTGGTCGGAAGAACGGCTCCACAAAGAGACATTATGACCAGCTTGAAGCAGTTTTATTGCCCATAAAGAGCCGATAGCACCAGGCCCTACAATCGTGATATTCACAGCAATACCGAGATAAGAAAATGATGCTGCAAGGATAACGAGGCCATAAATGAAAGCAATAAAAAATGGCACCGAGGGTGCCATTTAGGAAATTTTGTCAGAGGTTCGATTAGAACTTGTACGTCGCTGCAAAGTAGTGAGCTGCGCCAGACGTAGAGAAGCGACCATTTTCAGGAGCTGCATTATCGAAATAAGCTCCGTCTTGTAGGCCATAAACATTGCTGTAAAGTTTTAGACCATAACCTACTGCGTAGTTCTTGTAGTGCCAGTAAATACCATTGTACATTGCACCGCCGTGACCTGATAGGTTATCAGCAGTATCGTCCATACCGAATTCGTAATCTAGGTAGCCTTGGTATGAGATGAAAGAACCGTTTTCAAAGTTAATAAATGGTTTAAACCAGTTAGTCGAGATCTGGTAACCATTCCACTCATGCGATGTTAGTTCGTGGCGTGCATATAGGTTGAATTGCATTTTGCCAAACCAAGGCACCATGATGTCAGAACCGATACCCCATTTAGTAGTATAGCCATTATCACCACCATCAATGATGTTTTCGCTGGCAATGTAGAGCTCTTGTAGCGGACCAAAAGATAAATCAACACCTGTCGCTGCATCCAGTGACATACGTGGGTTAAACTTCATAAACAGACGGTCAGCACCATCTTTAGCGCTCGTTGAGTTATTTGTTGGGTTAAATAGATCAACGTAGCCATAAAGATCGAAAATTCCAGAACGACCGCCAAATTCCATTTCTAGGTAAGTGTGGTCGATATCTCCTGGCTTTTCATCAAGCACATGCATGATATTAAACTGCATCCATGAATAGTCGTTACTACGAACACCCTCTGAATAATCAGCTGCGATTGCAGGAGCTGAAGTTGCAGCAAGTAGACCAAGAGTTAAAAGTGATTTACGCATAATGGAACTCTCTATGTTTAAAATAAGTGACCCGCTAATCCGTGCGTGTTTGTGTGTCCGAATGCCGAGCATCATAGCGATTTTGTTCTCAAATAAAAGTGAGACAGAGTGAAAATTGCAATTATTAAAGTGAGATCGATCACACTAATGATCTAAATGATGGAACTTTACGGTGGCAATGCATCCTGATGCACCTCTAATTCTATTGATTTTGTGAAATTCGATTATTTTGTGGATAAATAGGTGGAATACTGCGCTAAGCAAACGATTCTACTAATTAGAGTGATATGCATATCAAAATCAACAGTATTCTTTTCTAAGCGTTTTCTCTTAAAAAATGACTCATTCAAACCACCTCTTAACCTCGTCTTTGATCTATTTTTGACCAACAGCGTAGTGGAGTTGGAATCAATTGATGGACAACTCATGTGATGACTGCCTAGGGATTTGAACCTAGCTACTTTTTGAATCACGGAGAATTAAAGACAGTTCACTGCACTAGATTTTGAAATACTTTTTAAAGATTAGTTATTGGACTAATCATTTGTGTGACGAACTGGTCTAACTTTTTTGGAGAGAAGACCGATGAAATATTCACCTATACTCGCTGTAGCGATATCAGCCCTTTTCATTGTTGGGTGTGATGATGACGACGAACCAACAACTCAACTGCAAGCTGTACATGCATCGCCAGATGCTCCGTTGGCTAATGTGTTAGTCAATAGTCAGGCTCGTTGGAGCGGTGTCGATTATGCTCAAGCATCCGGATATGCCTCAGTAGATCAAGGACAGACAACCCTGCAAGTCGATGTCCGCCTCCCAGGTGACGCAGTAGCGACTGTGATTCCGCCAAGCCAATTCGATTTGAGCGGTGATCTAGATTACACCGTAATGGTGGTCGGCGATGCTGATGGTTCGAATAACCCGGTTGAGGCTTTAGTTGTTACAAGGCCTGCTGAGGGAACGGCAACGAGTTCAAGCTTAGATGTGCAAGTTGTTCACGCGGCAACAGGGGTTGGGGATGTGAACTTATACGTAACGGCACCGAATGATCCATTGGGCGCTCCGCTTGGCACTCTCGGTTATAAAGACTTTACTGACGTACTCAATATTCCAGCAGGGCAATACCGAGTGAGATTAGAAACCGTGAGCGGTAGTGCTATTGCTTTTGACTCTGGAGAAATCACTCTTTCTGGCGGTAGCGAGCTAACGATTGCGGCGGTGCCAAGAGCTGATTCAAACAGTGCATCTCCGGTGAAGTTGATGGTGATGGATGGTCAGGGTTCATCTTTAATCTACGATATGGCAGAAAAGGCAGAAGTGAGAGTGGGGCATTTGGTTGATGGTGCGCCGGATGTCGACCCATTTGTCAACGGTTCTGCATTTGCTCCACTTGCTGATTTAATGTTTAAAGAGATCCGTGGATTCTTAGATTTAGCAGCAGGGACTTATGATATTGACATCTTTGCCGATGGCACAACGACCAATGCATTGATTGATGCTGACGGGGTGGCTGTATTTGCCGGAATGGATTACAGCATTTATGCCGTGGGTACGGTAAGTCCACTCAATTTGGAAGCACTCGTTGTTCCTGAAAGTCGACGCCCAGTTGCAACCAGTGCGGTGTTAAATATTACTCATGCGGCGGCAAACCCAGTCGCAGCATCTGTTGATATCTACTTGACTGAGAACGTGGGAATCTCTGGTAGCACTCCGGCACTAAGTGATGTGAAGTTCAAAGATTACGCGAATGGTATTTATGTTGCAGCGGGATCTTACTACGTGACAATTACTGTCGCAGGAGACCCAACTACTGTTGCCATTGACTCTGCGCCTGCAACTTTGGCTGACGGTGTTGTTTATCAAGTCGTCGCGATTGATGATTCGATGGGAACAGGCTTTAACTTAATCGTAAGTGATACAACAGATTAGCGTTTAAGTCTCTGCTGGCAGAAAGTAAAAGAGGGTAGCACTGGGCTACCCTCTTCTCTTTGTGCGCCGAGCATGGCGTTGATCTAGGAGGTGAAAGTCCTCTACGGGCTCAGTCGAGCGAGAACCGTTAGCCTATGCAAGGGTGTTCACCGTGAGGTGAAATCTGAAGGAAGCAAATGGCAAAACTTGGTTGTGACGAACAGAAATCTGATAGTAGG
>NZ_JBFRJZ010000003.1:0-17335 GCF_041469125.1 Vibrio sp. 10N.286.51.E5
TTTTACTTTAATTGGTATAATTCACTAGCTACCACCAAAAACTTAAGTACGATATGCACCTAATCCTAAATGGCGACTAATATAATGAGTAAGCGTCAGTAATTTGGGATTATTATGAGGTTCTTTTTTGCACTGGTTGTATTCTTTTGTTCATTTTCTCTATCAGCAACTTCGTGGGAAAAAGAGAGTCACCCTACTAAAAATTCACCCTCATCAATTGGAAGCTATGCCAATGGCTGTCTAGACGGCGCGCAGGCTTTGCCTATTAATGGTTTGGGGTATCAGATCATTCGCCCTCAAAGAGAGCGCTACTATGGCCATACAGAAGCTATAAAGTTTATTGAGAGGTTAGGAGTCACGACCAGCGAGAAGCTCAATACTAATTTATTGATCGGTGATATTTCTCTTCCCAGAGGAGGGCGCTTTTCTTCAGGTCATTCAAGTCATCAAACAGGGTTAGATATTGATATATGGCTAAGGTTAACCAGTAAGAGGTTGTCAGAGAACGAATTAGCTGTGCCTAAACCTGTGAGCGTTGTGGATCTTACCAACTACAAATTGCGTGAATCGAATTGGACCGATGATCATTTTCAAGTTATTCGTTATGCGGCGAAAGATGAAAAAGTGGTGCGTATTTTTGTTCATCCAGTGATCAAGCAAACCCTTTGTGAACAAGAAAACTCTGACGCTAATGATAGAGCTTGGTTAGGCAAAATAAGACCTTGGTGGGGACACCACTCCCACTTCCACGTTCGTTTAAAGTGTCCTGAAGGCAGTTCAAACTGCATAGCTCAAGCGAGCCCTCCTAAAGGTGATGGTTGCGGATATGAACTTGCAAGTTGGGCTCCACAGACTGTTCCAGTTCCACCTCCTAAAAAAGTAGCGAAAACTAAGAAAAAGAAAAAAGTTAAAGTGATGCCAAGTCAATGTTTGGCCTTGATATCTAAGAAGTAATCCTGTTTATCGAGGCTTTTTACAGTGGTACTGCCACTGGTTTTTTCGACTCTAAAACTGGAGAAATATCACACTTTTGTCTAGAGTTTATAAACACGAGATTAAGAACATCGTTTGATATTAATAAAAGCAATAACGGTATCAGCAAGGGCGATGGCGAATTTGACAAGGTTTGGTCAGGGATTGAGTGTTTTGGGGTGAAAGATGCGGCTTATATGCAGTATGCGAAATCAGAGTCTGATACCCGTCGATAGATAATTCAAGGATAAGACTATGACTATGATTTGTGCGAAGGAATTTTCAGAATGGTTAAGACATAGGTTCAACGCTGAAAGCTCGGGTATTTCAATTTCAAGAGATGACATCAATCAGCTAACAGGCAGACAACGTTTAGACCCTAGTTTCGTAAATGATGTTCACTATGAATTGATGCAGTATGGAATGGCATTTGTGACCGATACCAGCAGGGAAAACTTTTATCTTGTTCCTATAGCTCAATCAATAAACTGGCGAGAACGACTCGAATATCAATTTGAAAAAGAGCTCTTCTGCAATATTTATCCAATCGGAAAATCAGGATGAAAAAAAAGGTTCAACTTATGGTTAAGTTGAACCTTTCTTCTTTTAGGTCAAGCCTTGAATGATAACAAACTTCTCAAGTAGCTCGTCATCAGTTTCAATATGGTTTGGGTCAGTGATGATGCATTTTGTAATCGGACACACTGACTGGCATGTTGGCTTTTCATAGTGACCTTTACACTCTGTACATAAATCAGGATCGATCTCGAAGATGCTGTCGCCCATAGTGATTGCACCATTTGGGCATTCAGGATCACACATATCGCAGTTTATGCACTTGTCAGTAATTAACAGAGCCATTATTTTCTTCTCAAGTAAGTCGCTTAAGTAAAAATTATTTGCCTGATGCGTTACGTGTATCTTGGCCTTCGCTCAAGTTACGCATCAGCAAGCCGTACTCTAGATCTAGATCTGCTGGTACAGGAATAAATACAAAGTGACCGTTACCTTTCGCATCGTCGACCGCTTCAGATTTGCGGTTTTCCATAACTTCTAGTTTGAAAACAACGTTACCTTTCGGTGTCATCATTTCTAAGCTGTCGCCTACTAGGAACTTGTTCTTCACTTCTACTTCCGCTAGGTCACCACGGCGCTTACCTGTGAACTCACCAACAAACTGTTGAGTGTCAGAGATAGAGTAACCGTACTCGTAGTTTTGGTATGTATCGTGTGTATGGCGACGTAAGAAGCCTTCAGTGTAACCACGGTGAGCTAGGCTCTCTAGTGTACCCATTAGGCTTTCATCGAATGGTTTGCCTGCCACTGCATCGTCAATAGCTTTACGGTAAACCTGAGCAGTACGTGCACAGTAGTAGAAAGACTTAGTACGACCTTCAATCTTCAGAGAGTGAACACCCATCTTCGTTAGGCGCTCAACGTGTTGGATTGCACGAAGGTCTTTTGAGTTCATGATGTAAGTACCATGCTCATCTTCAAACGCTGCCATTTTCTCTTCTGGCTTGTGTGATTCAGAAAGCAGAACCACTTCGTCTGTTGGTTTACCAAGGCCTAGTGTGTTGTCTGGACGCTCATCTTGAACTTCAATGTCTTGCGTTTCTACTTCTTGAATAGCAACACCAGTAGGGTTTGCTTCAACGATCTGACCGTTTTCGTCTTCTTTCGCTGCTTCTGTTTTGTATTCCCAGCGGCAAGCGTTGGTGCAAGTACCTTGGTTTGGATCGCGCTTGTTCATGTAACCAGAAAGCAGACAACGGCCTGAGTAAGCCATGCAAAGAGCTCCGTGAACAAAGATCTCTAGCTCTGTTTCTGGGCAGTGTTCGCGAATCTCTTCGATCTCTTCAAGCGATAGCTCACGAGATAAGATCACACGCTCAACGCCTTGAGTTGACCAGAACTTAACGGTCGCCCAGTTTACTGCGTTTGCTTGAACAGAAAGATGGATTGGCATTTCAGGGAATGCTTCACGAACCATCATGATAAGACCAGGATCTGACATGATAAGCGCGTCAGGGCCCATGTCTACAACTGGTTTGAGGTCGCGAATGAATGTTTTTAATTTAGAGTTGTGCGGCTGAATGTTACATACAACATATAACTTTTTGCCTTGAGCATGAGCTTCATCGATACCGATTTGTAGGTTTTCGTGATTGAACTCGTTGTTACGAACACGAAGGCTGTAACGTGGCTGGCCTGCGTATACTGCATCTGCGCCGTAGGCGAATGCGTAACGCATGTTTTTGAGGCTTCCTGCCGGTGATAATAGTTCAGGTACAAATGGTTTTTGTGTAGTCATTGCTTCGTTCTCTAATCTGATCTCAAGTCAGGTTGATACCACCAAGTGATATCAAAGGGGCGCAAATTTTACGCTAAAATGAGTTTGGTTGATAGCCCTAAAGATAGCAATGACATTAACAAGAGGGTCTAGAGGCAGATATAAGTGAGAACTTAGTGAGAAATAAGCTCAGATACCGTTAGCACCTGAGCCTATAGTTTGACTGATTAAGCGTTAGGTTGAGTTAACCCGCCTAATGATTCAAATAGGTTTGGAAGGAAAACACTGAACTCACCACAAAGTAGAGAGAAGTCCGCATCAAAACGCGCAGCTTGATCTTCACGAGGAATATCGTCGTTTTCGTCTTTGAGCTCATCACTGAATTTTAGGCGTTTGATGCTGCCATCTTCTGCAAGAATGAATTCAATACGGTCTTGCCAGTTGATAAGAAGTTTCGTCACCATCTTATTGGCTTCGATGTGGTTTTTAATCTCATCAGCTTCTAGTTCTTGTTTCTTAACTCGAACAATACCGCCGTCTTCTTGAATAGATTTTAGTTCTGCTTCATCAAGCATAGTGATGCCTTGTGGCGTATCACCTGATTTCACCCATTCTGTAAGAGTCGTTTCGATCGCTTGCTCTGGGATAGCTGGCACTACTGGCAGGCTACCCATTGTCTTACGTAGCAATGCTAATACATCTTCTGCTTTTTTGTAGCTGCTCGCATCAACCACAATGAAACCTTCTTTTGGCATGATCAGCGCGTAAGTGAAGTTGCTGCGGCTGAATGCTCGAGGAAGTAGATCAATGATGATGTCTTCTTTTAGGCTGTCTTTCTCTTTCTTTTTCAGAGGGGTACCAGACTCTGCCTCAAGCGTTTCTACTTTTGCGTTCAATGATTCTTTGATCACAGAAGCGGGTAGCATTTTCTCTTCTTTCTTTGCACAGATAAGAATGCGGTTTTCTGATACGTGCGTCATCATATCGCCATGTCTACCCATTGCGTGTACCCAACCAAACTTCTGTTTGTCTTGGCTACCACAAGGAGTAAAGCGGAATTCTTCAAGTTGTTTCTCTAGCTGATCTGCGTTGAAATCAATATCACGGTTGAAGCGATAGACTAGGCAATTTTTAAACCACATAAATTTTTCTCATACCTTTTTAGAAGTGCTTCATGATATGAGATCTAATTCGATTTGTCCCTAGCTCTGTATCAAAAGTTATAAAGTGAAATGTTTGAGACAGTTATATGAAAATTTGTTTTCAAAGGTCACAAAAGTGTCATAATTAACTCAGATAATGCAATGCGTTGATTAAATACAAAGGCTATTCAATTATGTCGAGAAGGATTCTGGTCGTTGAAGATGAAGCACCTATTCGTGAGATGCTGTGCTTCGTGCTTGAACAAAAAGGCTACCAAGCAGTAGAGGCTGAAGATTACGATACAGCGGTAAACAAGCTATGTGAACCTTTCCCAGATCTAGTATTACTAGATTGGATGCTACCTGGCGGTAGCGGGATAAACTTTATCAAGCACATGAAGCGTGAAGAGTTAACTCGCAACATCCCAGTGGTGATGCTAACGGCTCGTGGCGAAGAAGAAGATAAGGTTCGCGGTTTAGAAGTTGGCGCTGACGACTACATTACCAAACCGTTTTCGCCAAAAGAGCTTGTTGCTCGCCTTAAAGCGGTGATTCGTCGTGTAACACCAACGGCATTGGAAGATGTGATTGATGTACAGGGCCTTAAATTAGACCCAGTATCACACCGCGTGACCGCAAGTGAAGGTCCAGTTGATATGGGACCAACAGAATTCAAAATGCTGCATTTCTTTATGACGCACCAAGAGCGTGTATACAGCCGAGAGCAGCTGCTTAACAACGTTTGGGGTACCAATGTTTACGTTGAAGACCGAACGGTTGATGTACATATTCGACGCCTGCGTAAAGCGCTTGAGTCTGCAGGTCACGATAAGCTAATCCAAACGGTTCGTGGCGCTGGCTACCGTTTTTCTACAAAGGCTTAATGTGGCTTCGCTGCCCAGTTTACGGAGTCCTGAATGGTTGAAAAGTTAACCTGGAAAAAGCTGGCTTGGGAGCTGGCTTTTTTTTACGCACCATGGGTTTTAGTCGGATGGATATTCGGTTACCTACCTTGGTTGCTGCTGGCTGCTACGGTATTGCAGCTCGGCTGGCATCTACACAACCAAATGCGTTTGTCCGCATGGCTGTGGGATGAGAAGCGTCTAACTCCACCTTCAGGCTCTGGGAACTGGGAATCTCTGTTTAACGGTATTTATCGTATGCAGCAGAGACAGCGTCGCAAACGCAAAGAACTGACTAACCTTATCCGCCGTTTCCGTAACGGTGCAGAATCGCTTCCCGATGCCGTTGTGGTATTTCGCGGTGAAGGCAATATCGTTTGGTGTAACAAGCTAGCTCAGTATTTGCTGGGCTTTCGTTGGCCAGATGATTCAGGTCAACCGATCTCGAATTTGATTCGTACTCCAGATTTTATTAAGTACCTTAATAAGCAAGATTTCTCTGAGCCATTAGAGATGCCTTCTCCATTGAATGTGGAGCGTATGCTCGAGCTGCGTATTGTGCCGTATACCGAGGGTGAACACCTGATGGTGGTACGTGATGTGACCCAGCTTAAGCAGTTAGAAGGCATGCGCCGTAACTTCTTCGCTAACGTTTCTCATGAATTGCGTACGCCGATGACCGTCCTTCAAGGTTACCTTGAAATGACCGAAGATCCAGACATGATCGTTGGCCCAATGTGGACCAAGGCGCATGGCGTAATGACTGAGCAGCTCAATCGAATGAACAGTTTGGTTAATCAACTACTCACGCTTTCGAAAATTGAAGCGGCGCCAATGCATGAGTTGGATGAAGTGGTCAACGTTCCGGCGATGCTTGAGGTTCTTGAGAAAGAAGCGGCGAGCCTTAGCGGTGAGCGCGAACATAAGCTTGAGTTTGATATCGATAAGAGCCTACGAGTTCTTGCCGATGAAGACCAATTGAGAAGTGCGATATCGAATTTGGTTTATAACGCGGTTAAATACACACCCGCAGGTGCAACGGTCAAAGTGCGTTGGTATCAAACCAGCCAAGGCGCGTGCTTAGATGTGTCAGATACTGGTGATGGTATTGAGCCTCAACACTTACATCGACTCACAGAGCGCTTCTATCGTGTAGATAAAGCCCGCTCTCGTGATACCGGTGGTAGTGGTCTTGGATTAGCGATTGTAAAGCATGCGCTTAGCCACCACGATTCACATCTCGAAATTCAAAGTGAAGTGGGCGTCGGCAGTCGTTTCCATTTTACTTTACCAAATCGACTGACCGTATCATGAGTTGTTCGATACGCAGGATGCATTTTCCAGTCAGCTCATTATTAGCGTTTGCTTTAGTTAACCCTGTGCATGCCGAACAGGGTGTCGATTCTCTTCCTGATTATTCTAAGGTTCCGGGAATTTCTGGGAGCTTATTATCGGTCGGTTCGGATACCTTAGCGGGTATGACGACGTTATGGGTGGAAGAGTTCAAGTCCTACTACCCAAATGTTAACGCTCAAGTCCAAGCATCGGGTTCTTCTACTGCTCCTCCAGCCTTAACCGAAGGGACTGCACATCTAGGGCCAATGAGTCGTCCGATGCGCCTGCGAGAAATTGAAGCATTTGAAAGGGAGCATGGATATAAGCCAACAGCACTGCGAGTTGCTATCGATGCGATTGGGCTTTTTGTGCATCGTGATAACCCTATTGAGGGGCTTAACTTTCGTCAGATTGATGGCATTTTTTCTGAGACATTACGCTGCGGAGCAACAAGGCCCCTCAATAACTGGCAAGATCTCGGAATCGATCAGCCATGGGCGAAACATCGATTCCAATTGTTCGGTCGCAATTCTGTATCGGGGACTTATGGATACTTCAAACAGAATGCACTGTGCGGCGGTGACTTTAAAAATCGTGTGAATGAGCAACCTGGTTCGGCTTCAGTCGTTCAGTCGGTCGCTTCATCCATCAGTGGGATTGGCTACTCAGGTATTGGCTATCGTGTCGCTGGCGTTAAGTTAATTCCTATTGCTGAGCATGGTTCTGATTATGTAGAGCCGACTCGAGCGAATATCTTGAGCGGTGATTACCCTCTATCACGCTTTCTTTACGTATACGTGAACAAACACCCAGATAAACCGCTTTCTCCCGTTGAAAGAGAGTTCCTCACTTTTGTGTTCTCAAAGCAAGGACAAGAACTTGTAGAGAAAGATGGCTATTTAGCGATACCGTCTGAGTTCGCAGAGCAAGAATTGGCAAAAGTCGGGCTCTAATTCAGGCTACGACAAACTTAGAAAAAAACGTATGAACAGCTTGCGCGTCGCAAGCTGTTTTTATTTTGACTGTTCGTTATTTTAGCTGCAACGACCATTCTGCATTTTTCCAACGTTGTTGCTCTTCTCTGAGCTCATAATCAAGCAGTTGGTTTTGGGCCAACCAATCGCTGTTAGTTCCTTTCAATTCCCAGTTATCCTGTTGTTCAATCGTTAGAGTCACGTCTGGGGCCAGTGCTTGATTTCGCTGACGGTTGAGTAAGATAGCGAGTCTCAATATACGAATCAGCAGGGTGACTTGTTGCTGAGTAAACAGAGAAAGTTCCGGCAAATCTTGTAGTTTGAGCGCTTTTCTTTGATAGCGAACCAATGCTGATATAAGGCGTTGTTGCTCAGTATTAAAGCCTGGCATTGTCGTATGCTTAAGCAGATAAGCCGAATGGCGGTGATAGCCTTGGAATGCAATGCTTTGTCCTACCTCATGAAGTACTGCAGCCCAACCAAGCAGATCATACAGCTCATTAGTGACCGCAGTTGTCACTTGAGGCTGTACTTGTTTCAGCAATGAAAGAGCGAGCACTTTCACTTTCTCGCCATGAGTTACGTCTACATGGTATCGAGAGACGAGCGTTTCGGCAGTTCTTGTTCGAATATCAATATCTTTAAACCTATCCTCCATGTCATAAAGAACGCCTTCTCTCAGGGCACCATCAGAAAAATGTAACTCCTTGATGTCTAGCGTATCCATTGCTGCTGAAAGAATGGTGACGCCTGCAGCAAACACAGGCTTTCTCTCATCACTTAAGCCTGAAAGATTTACGGTGTTGGATGATGAAAACTCACATAAGTGATTCTTTAAATAGGACAGGCGTTGGGGCGTAATGAGACCATCGGTGAACCCTAAGCCAATGAGTACTTCTTTTATTGATTTCGTGGTACCAGATGAGCCAAAAGCGATTTCCCAAGGGGCTTTTGTGTATTCTTCAATCAATGGCATCAATAGACGAGTAGCTGCGGTATAAGCATCTGAGAAGTGTCGTGAAGTTAGCCCTTCGTCAGCAAAGAAACGTTGAGTGAAGTTGACGCATCCCATCGGTAAACTGCGCATAATTAGAGGAGTAAAGCCTTGTCCGGCGACGAGTTCCGTACTCCCTCCACCGATATCAATAACCAACTTAGATTCAGAAGCGGTTTGAGTGTGTTCTGCTCCGTTATAGATTATTCGAGCTTCTTCTTGACCGGAAATGATCTCTATTGGAAAAGGAAACAGTGGCTTGGCTTGCTCTAAGAAGTCTTTAGCGTTTTTGGCTTTTCTTAGGGTATGAGTCGCAACAACTCTGACATCATCAAGCTCAAAATCCGCCAGTCGTTCTGCGAACACCTTGAGGCATTCTAGGCCTCGCTCGATAGCGCTTTCAGATAGGACGTTACGTTCATCCAATCCATCACCTAATCTCACTTTCTGTTTGTGTCTGCTGACTAATTGCAGGTGTTGATCGAATACTCGGGCAACCACCATGTGAAAGCTGTTCGAACCCAAGTCGATAGCGGCAATACATCGAGAATGTTTGTTATCAATTAGCGGCATGATTTCTTCTCTTGTTTGTACTTCTTGCGAGCAAGTTTCTCCATACGTTTAATATAGTGGTAAGTGGAGAGTTGTGACGTCGGGTAATCAAGTAGGTTTGCTGGTGGTTGTGTGTAAGAGTTGCTCATCGCTTGGTCTAGCACTCGAGCTTTGTTGCTGTCATCGAAATGAAACTCGGTGATATCGATAATGGTTTGCTTGATCTTTGGATCTAAAATTGGAGCTGCAACTTCGATGCGGTGATCAAAATTTCGTGTCATCCAGTCAGCGGAAGATATATAGACCTTCGGCTTTCCAGCGTTACCAAATATCATCACTCTCGGATGTTCGAGGAAACGATCGACCACACTGACTATCTCAATATGATCACTGATGTTGGGTATGCCAGGGACAAGAGAGCACATGCCGCGAATGACCATTCTCACTTTTACATTGGCTTGGCTAGCCTGATAGAGCTTTTCAATGATCTCTCGATCGACCAAGTTGTTGAGTTTTAGAGTGATGCTTGCAGGTTTACCTTCTATCGCGTTTTGTATTTCATTATCTATCAATTGGTACAGACGTTTTCTAGTATTCTTTGGTGACACAATCAGTTGCTTGAACTGGGACTTTTGATAAGGGTTTTCAATATACTTAAAGACTTGTCTCACCTCTTGAGTCAAATCTTCATTCGCAGTGAGCAGAGAGAAATCGGTATACACGCGCGCTGTAACTTCATGGAAGTTGCCAGTGCCAATATGGGCATAATGCTCGGTATGCTTGCCTTCTTTTCGTTTGATGAGCAGCAACTTGGAATGGATCTTCAAACTTGGGATGCCATGGATGACTTTTACACCCGCTTCTTGAAGTTTCTTGGTCCATTGAATGTTGGCTTGCTCATCAAAGCGTGCTTGCAGCTCGACAACCACAGTGACCTTTTTGCCATTGTGCGCCGCATCGATGATTGAGCTGAGGAGTTTTGAGCCTTCCGCAACACGGTAAACGTTTATTTTGATGGAGGTTACCTTCGGGTCAAAGGAAGCCTGCCTAACCAGTTCAGTGATGTGACTAAAGGTGTGATAAGGATAATGCAGTAAGATGTCGCGAGCTTTGATCGCTTCGAAGTAGTTTGGGTAATGGCTGAAATGCGCGCACTTAATCGCGGGTAGAGGACGATTAACTAAATCACGTCGGTTAAGGCTTGGGAACTCAGAGAAATGTTTGAAGTTATGATAGCGACCACCTGCGATGACACTGTCATAGTCAGACAGTTTAAGTCTGACTTGTAAGAAGTTGAGCATTTCAGTTGGCATTTCAGATTCATAGATCAGACGTATCGGCAGTGCCGTTAAGCGCTGTTCTAAACCTAAAGACATCGATTCTAATAGGTTATTTTCATTGTCCTCTTGCAGATCATAATCGGCATCACGTGTCATTTTTATCGCAAAACAACGCAATGAGTCATACTCAAAGAATCCTTTAAGTAAGTCATCCAAACAAAATCGAACTATATTATCTAACAAGATCAAAGTTGTACGCTGCGAACCCGAAGTTTCCGGTAACTTAACAAATCGAGGGAGTGCTTCTGATGGGATTTCGAGTAAGACATATTGAGATGATGCATCACGCTCGATGTCGATGGCTAAGTAACTTTGTTCATCTTTGAGAATATTAAGTAACTGGCTATCTTCGTTCAAGAGAATCGGAGTTAAGTGTGGCAGCACTTTTTTCTTAAAGTACTTTTTTATCCAGCCACTTTGTTCTTCGCTGATTTGTTGTTCGTTGACCAGAAAAATACGATTGCGTACCAATTCCAATAGCAAGTCGTTATACAGTTCATGGAATTGAGCATCGAGCTTGCTTGCTTTGCTCTGCATTTTAGTCAGTAGGCTTTTCGGCGAGTTGGAGGTTAGCTGTGGATCTTGAAGTAAGATCTTTCGCTTCACATCAGCAAATCGGACTTTGTAAAACTCATCGAGGTTTTTCGAGTAAATACCTAAAAAACGAACTCTTTCGATTAAGGGGACTGACTTATCTGCCGCTTCTTGGAGCACTCTTTCGTTGAAGGATAACCAGCTAAGTTCTTTTGTGACATAGTCTTTTTCCATCGAGATGAGAATCCTTGAGTACTGGCTATAGAGCTGATTACTTTAAATTAGAATGGCAAAATTCACAAAATCTATGATCTTACTTTAAGAAATATGGCTAACAAACTTGTTATTAGTTTCAGTTGTTTAACGTAACTTGTAATATAATTGTCATCTAACGTACATATTATGTCAGTAGCTAAAAAAAGGTAGATAAACAGATGGCATCAGCCCAATTTTCATTGAAAGAGCGCGACAAAAAAAGATGGTTGAAAGATCGTCTCGTCCGTTTTTCGGTGACATGTGGCGCGGTCAGTGTTCTAGCTGCCCTAGTATTGATCTTTGTTTACTTGGCGATGGTCATTTTACCGGTATTTTCTGATACTGGTTTAGAGACAGACCAAGCTGTAAAGACCGTTGCCGTAGAAAAACCTATCGTCTTATCGGTTGATGAATACGGTCAGCATGCATTTACTATCGAAAAATCTGGTTTGGTACAGTTTTGGGATTTAGAGTCTCAAAATACACACTCTTACTTTGAGCGTGATGTTGTAGCCAACCCCATCGCCTTTTCTCGAAATACCCCATCTGAAAACTGGTTTGCCTTTGCCGATAGTGCAAGCAACCTTACTTTTTTCTATCCTGAGTATAGTGCGCCTGTGCTGCAAAAGGGCAGTGAAGCCGATCCTAAAATTGAGCAAATCGAACTCCCAGAACCATTTTTAAATGATGAACCCTCAAATGGGGCGACGATCGACAAATTCGCGTTCTCTAAGAATGGACGTGGGATTACGGTTGCCGCGCAGTTAAGTGACCAACGAGTCTTGGTTAAGTGGTATCAGAGTGACCTTACTGGTCAGTATGTTTTTCAGAAGAGCCAATGGCTATCGGATAAGTTGGGCTTGCAGCAGCAACTGCTTGTCACACCTGATGGGCAAACCTTATACCTACGAGCACAATCGGATTTGGTTGTTTTGAAACTATCAGATAACGGTTTTGATGTTCGTGAAGTGATTGATCTTAGCTTAAATGATGCGAAGCATTCCGTGAAAAGCATCGATTTATTGTCTGGCGCATACTCGTTGTTGGTTACGCATGAGGACGGACAGGTTTCTCAATGGTTCGATGTACTCAAAGATGAAAAGCGTAGCCTGACCCATATTCGAGACTTCCAACTTGCTGAACAAGTGCAATTTATTCTTCCTGATACTTATAGAAAGGGTTTTTATAGCTTCTATAAGAACGGCACATTACAAAGCCACTATACGACCAGTGAAAAGCTGTCGTTGTTTGAACGCGCATTTGATAAATCACCACAACTAGCCGCTATGTCTGCCAATGAACTGCATCTGGCAACGTTGATTGATGGCATCATCAGTGTGGCTAAAGTCGACAATGAATACCCACAAATCTCATTCTCCTCGCTTTGGCAAAAGGTCTGGTATGAAAGTTACCCTGAGCCGCAATACGTTTGGCAATCAACATCGGCGAATGATGACTTTGAAGAGAAATTCAGTTTAGTACCTATCACATTCGGTACTATCAAAGCCGCTCTGTTTGCGATGATGTTTGCCGTGCCGGTTGCTGTGCTCGGAGCTATTTACACCGCTTATTTTATGTCTCCACGCATGCGAAGAGTGGTGAAGCCTTCGATAGAGCTGATGGAAGCTCTTCCAACCGTGATCATCGGATTTTTGGCTGGGCTTTGGTTTGCTCCAATCGTTGAAACACATTTAACGGCTGTCTTCTCATTAATGATGCTATTACCACTGAGCACACTGTTGACTGGACTTGTTTGGTTCTGTTTACCGAAGAGGGTAACGGGTCGCTTCTCTAACGGTTGGCATGCTCTGATATTGATTCCGGTATTGGTGATTACAGTGGTTGCGGTGTTTGCTGGTGGAAACAACATTGAAGCCTTGTTATTTGGTGGTGATATTCGTACCTTCTTGGCTAGCTATGGTATCGACTTTGACCAACGCAATGCGCTAGTGGTTGGTTTTGCTATGGGCTTTGCGGTCATCCCAACGATTTTCACTATTGCTGAAGATGCTATTTTCTCTGTACCTAAACATTTGTCTGATGGGTCATTAGCGTTGGGTGCGACGGCGTGGCAGACGCTTATTTATGTGGTGCTATTGACGGCGAGTCCAGGTATCTTTTCTGCGGTTATGATGGGGCTAGGGCGAGCAGTTGGTGAAACCATGATCGTCTTGATGGCGACAGGTAACACCCCAATTCTTGACTGGAATGTTTTGGAAGGGATGAGAACTTTATCGGCAACGATTGCTGTTGAGCTGCCAGAATCAGAAGTGGGTGGTTCTCATTTCCGCTTGCTGTTCTTGGCTGCACTCTTGCTGTTTATCTTTACATTCGCGGTGAACTCAGTTGCTGAGTGGGTTAGACAAAGACTGAGAGATAAATATCGTGCGCTGTAGTTTTAAAGGTTTGCCTCAATGTGTATCAATGGCTTTTAGTAGCTTGACTAGCGTGTCTCTTGATCTTTGCAGCTCCTTGATTTCAGCACGCCAAGAGCAAGGTCGATCATGATGAATAAACTGAAGTCATTATTATCTTGGGTTAAATCGGGCTCTCCGTGGATCTGGCTTACGGGCGGGGCGGTGAGCATCAGTATGCTTTCTGTTCTTGGCCTAATGCTGCTGATTGGTTGGAAGGGCTTAACCTATTTTTGGCCCGCACCTTTGTATCAATGGCAAGTTGACTCCAAAGACTTATCGCTAGTGGTCGATCTTGACGAAACCGTATCAAAACAAGATGTATTGGTTGGTCAGTTATATGAACGAAAATACATCCCGATAGAGCAAGTTCCACAAGTCCATGACCTTTTGTCTCCTCAAAATTTGTCGACTGGGCTGATACAGCGCTTAAGCATCAAAGTTGCTAACAGAGAACTGTACCCTGCGGACTTTGTTTCTATTCTGGATGTTAACTTACGTGAACCCACTACCCCGCTTGATTGGGTTGTGATTGAACGAAGTCGAGGTGGTTATTTCTTTGGTAAGCCGGTGGGTTTTAAAACCGCTTCTGGCACTTTTGACTCGAACATAGACCAAAAGCTCGAACAAGGCTTGGCGTTCGCTGATACGTTACGTAAAGAAACGTCGCGTGTCGTGAACCAAGAAATTCGCAATATCAGCTGGCAATTGGAAAACCTGCGCTTAGAAAAGCGTAAGCTTGAACTCAATGAGTCAGTGAGCGATGAATACCTTAAAACCTATACTCAAACTAAACTGGAATTAAACCGCCAGTTAGGTGAAGCCGAAGTTAAGCTTGAGCACCTTAGAACGCAACTTAATGTCGAAAGCTTACTCGTTGAGGATATGACAGGCGAGCAGGTCGAGATTTCGCTAAGTCACATTCTGGATTATTGGTACCCAAATAATATGTCTTACCTAGAAAAGGTTGGGCACTGGGGCAAACAAGTTTGGAAGTTCTTATCAGAGAACCCACGAGACTCAAACTCTGAAGGCGGTGTGTTTCCTGCTATTTTTGGCACAGTACTGTTGGTTATTCTCATGTCGATCGTCGTGATGCCTCTTGGGGTAGTCGCTGCGATATATCTTCATGAATACGCAAAAAACAACGCACTAACACGTTTAATTCGTATCGCCGTGATTAACTTGGCGGGTGTACCGTCGATTGTGTATGGCGTTTTTGGTTTAGGCTTTTTCGTCTATACCATTGGTGGCTCGATTGATACGTTGTTCTATGCAGAGCGATTGCCAGCACCGACATTTGGTACGCCGGGTCTACTTTGGTCAGCACTAACCTTAGCGGTCTTGACGCTTCCAGTCGTTATCGTAACCACGGAAGAGGGCTTAACGCGTATTCCTAGTGCAGTGAGGCACGGTTCATTAGCGCTTGGTGCGACTCAATTTGAGACGCTTTGGCGCATTGTTTTACCGATGGCAAGCCCAGCGATTATCACTGGTTTAATTTTGGCAATCGCGAGAGCCGCGGGGGAAGTTGCACCACTTATGCTGGTGGGTGTTGTTAAATTGGCATCTAGCTTGCCAGTCGATGGTCAGTTTCCGTATTTACACTTAGATAGAAAGTTCATGCATTTAGGCTTTCATATCTATGATGTTGGTTTTCAAACCTCTAATATCGAAGCGGCACGACCTTTAGTGTATGCGACTTCATTTTTATTGGTTACGGTGATTGTTGGGTTGAACTTAACAGCCATCAATATCCGTAATAACTTGCGTGAAAAATACCGAACCTTAGGACAAGATTAGATGTTCTCGATTAATGAAACCTTGGGTTACCAAGCACCACTTGATGTTCACAATCTGAAGGATGAGCAAATTGCTATCTCGATCGAAGGGCTAAATCTTTACTATAAAGAGAGCCAAGCACTTGATGATATCTCGATGCAGATCCCGAAGGGGCAGGTGACGGCGTTTATCGGCCCTTCTGGGTGTGGTAAGTCGACTCTGCTGCGCTGCATTAATCGCATGAACGATCTTGTTGAAGGCTGTAAGGTTTCCGGGAAAGTGAAGCTTCATGGCAAGAACGTCTATCACCCTAAGGTGGATGTTGCGACCTTACGACGCCGTGTGGGTATGGTATTCCAGCGTCCAAACCCTTTTCCTAAATCTATCTATGAGAATGTGGTTTATGGCTTGAGGCTACAAGGCGTTAGCAACAGCCGAGACCTTGATGATGCGGTTGAACGCTCTCTGCGCGCTGCTGCGTTATGGGATGAAGTGAAAGATCGGTTGCATGAGAATGCTTTTGGTTTATCTGGCGGTCAACAGCAGCGTTTGGTTATCGCTCGTGCGGTTGCGATTGAGCCTGAAGTGCTGTTGTTAGATGAGCCGACATCGGCACTCGATCCGATTTCTACTTTGACGATTGAAGAGTTGATCAACGATCTCAAAACGCAATACACAGTGGTGATTGTTACCCACAACATGCAACAAGCCGCGCGTGTAAGTGACCATACTGCCTTTATTCATATGGGAAAATTGATCGAGTACTCAGATACGGACTCAATTTTTACGTCTCCATTGAAAAACCAGACGGAAGACTACATTACTGGTAGATATGGCTAACCTCTCCAAAGGTGTCATCTAGAGCTAAGTCACTCTACAAAAATGGCTTTCTTCATTTCTTTCAAGGAGCAAGTATGCATTTCGGTCGCCACATTTCAGGGCAATTCAATGTCGAGTTAGAATCGATCCGTACTCATGTATTGACCATGGGCGGGTTAGTGGAGCAGCAACTCTCGTTTGCAATGCAGGCGCTTCATAAAGACGATGTTGAATTGGCCAAAAAAGTGATTCGTGATGACCACAAAGTGAATGCGATGGAAGTGTCGATTGATGAGGCGTGTACTCGAATCATTGCAAAGCGTCAGCCGACAGCGAAGGATCTGCGTTTGATTATGGCGATCATCAAAACCATTACCGATCTGGAACGTATTGGCGATGTTGCTTCTAAAATTGCGCAAGGTGCTATTGAGATCCCTTCAACCAAAGAGCAGAAATTCCACGTATCTTTAGAGCCTCTTTGCCGTCAGGCTATCACCATGCTTCACCAAGTATTAGATGCTTTTGCTCGTATGGATGTTGATGCGGCAGCTGAAGTTCACAAGCTTGATGATAAGTTGGATGCGGAGTACGAGGCCGTTATTCGTCAGTTAATGACCTATATGATGGAAGACCCTAAGAACATTCCTAATATTTTGCAGGTGATGTGGTCAGCGCGTGCGATTGAGCGAGTGGGAGACCGCTGCCAAAATATCTGCGAATACATTATTTACTTTGTGAAGGGTAAAGATGTACGTCACCTAGGCGATCAAAGCCTTGATGACGCACTCAAATAGAGCTTATCTTTAGAAGCTAATTATTGCACCAAGATTGAAATTGACCGTTGTGTCGTAAGGCACAAAGGTTTTTTTGGTGCGCCGAGCATGGCGTTGATCTAGGAGGTGAAAGTCCTCTACGGGCTCAGTCGAGCGAGAACCGTTAGCCTATGCAAGGGTGTTCACCGTGAGGTGAAATCTGAAGGAAGCAAATGGCAAAACTTGGTTGTGACGAACAGAAATCTGATAGTAGG